>NZ_CAXSWZ010000033.1:0-32617 GCF_964241245.1 Allofournierella massiliensis | reverse complement strand
GTTCTGTGAGGGGCAGTAGACAATCCCTTCGCAGCAAAAATTATGTGAAAGGAGTGTCGAGGCTGTCTACTCGACTGGGACACATATCCTGCTACAGAAGCAGTATGCCCCGGGCACGGGAGAACGATGGGACAGGCAGCTCGCCCTTCGGGGGTAATATCGCACTCTAAAGGATTCCATTCTCCCTTATGAACACATTGTGTCGTCTCGCACCAGCAATGAGAAGATTTTTCTTTCCGTGATACATCACCATCCATTTGGATAACTAAAAAATCCAGAGCCGGCTGGATGCCCTTCATCAATTCCTTACGGATAGATGCATTGTCATAACACCATTTCCAGACGCCTTTCCATCCGTTCCCGTATTTTCCGGTCAGGTCATTTTCTGGCTGGAGCATGACATATGTGTTTTTTGCCCCAGTGATCTGGTCAATAACACCTTTCAAAATAATATAATCGGTGGGACCTTCACAAACAATTCCTATGTGTTTCATATCAGAGTAGGCACACCTCCCAACCGGCCATTGATCCAAAGCCGGGACAGCGGCTGGCCTTCATTGATCAGTTCCTGAGAAACTTTGATACGCTGGATCTGGGCGTAGCCGTTGGAATCACGATCCACTGCAAACAAGCGAATATTGTCATTGTTCAAATCCAATCCATCCAAGACAAGCGGATTATGGGTAGTCAGAAAAACATGCTTGCCCTGTTGCAAAATTTGATTGCAGAAGACCTCCATCATTTTTTTTGCCAGGCGCGGATTTAATGCGTGATCAAAGCTGTCTACTGCAAAAATGGATGGGCCTTGCGGGTGCATTGCCAGTGCAAGCATGAATAGTACATAAAGAGCGCCTTCGCTTGCATCGTAGCCGGTAAACTGAGCGGTGTCTTTCATGTAGCGGTCTGTGAACTCGATAATATCACGAGTAGTTGGAACATTGGCGTTGATATTGCTTTTCTTCGGGGCAGCCACTGTAATGTCAGCGGCCCAGTCAATCATATCGAGAATGTCGTCCATATAGAGATTTCCGAAAAACACTTCATCATCCTCGGAGTGGATCAATGCCTTAATAGCTTCTGCGAGGCGGCCGCCGTTCAACCCAATCGGGGTCGTTTGGGTCGTGTCAGGTGCAGTACCGCGCAATGTAATTGTGTTAGGCTGAAAAATACCATATGCCGAAAAATCCTCTGCAATTTTTCGGCTGGCATTCAAGTTGATCGCATCATCAATGAGAAAGAAACCAATATAATTGTTACTCTGCTGGGAAGAGGCGTTGCTGCGTCCCCATAACCTTTCGCCATTCTGGAAAAATGCTTCAGAATGATATTTCCAGTACTCTGTATCCGTAGGGGTAGTTAAGTGAACATCATACTGGTACACATCCGAGCTGCTACCATCATCCCATTCCAAAGAAAGATCAACGGTAGACTTTAGCCGGTTGATGCTCTTGAAATTTGACTTATAGAGGGCAGGAACACTGAGACGAACTCCCTTGCGCTGGAGACTGGCAGCATCAACCCGATCAGTCATGGCCGCGCTTAACAAACCGATTCCTTCCAGAATGGTGGATTTACCAGAGCCGTTGGCTCCGATAAATACATTGACCTTTCCCGGCTCAAAAGATGCCTTATAAAGACATTTGAAGTTTCCAAAACTTATTTTCTTCAGATTCATGTGATCGCCCCTTTCTAAATATCAGTATAGCACATTTTCAAAATTAAATACAGCATATTTTTAAAAAAAGGCAATATCTAATTTGTAAAATGCGTTGTTATTAGGAGCAGGGCAATAACGGCGTATCATGATTGACAAACCATGTTTTCCATAGTATTATTAAAAATAGGGGTTATACCTCTCAAAAGGAGATAGAGCCATGAATATGAATTTTCATTTAACCGATCAGCGTAAAAAGAGAATCGACTCTGTACAATCCATACCGATGAAACATTGTGCAGAGTATAGCGTATAAACGACGCATTTAGATTTCATCGGGAAGCCATCAAAGGGGATTTTATACCCATTTTTAGAAAGTGGCTTCCCATGCAGTTATAATGTGTATGAGGCTATGGACAATGTTTTGTCCATAGCCTTTTGTTTTTGAGCTACTATGCCAGAGGCAGAAGGCAGATACACTTATGTATCTTTGCTTTCTGCCGTTTTCTTTTGTCCAGAATATACAGGAAAGGATTGATAAACATGAGCTTATTAGAAATTGACGGACTGACACACTCTTTTGGAGAGAATGTGCTATACAAAAATGCAGGCTTTACACTCAACAAGGGGGAACATATTGGTATTGTCGGACAGAACGGAACCGGCAAAAGCACTTTAATCAAAATCTGTACGGAGCAGATCATTCCAGACAGCGGGCGTATCGTCTGGCAACCAAATACTACGGTTGGTTATTTAGACCAATATGCGGAAATTGACCATTCCCTAACGATGAAGGAATTCCTTAAATCTGCTTTCTCAAAGCTATTTGATATGGAAGCACAGGCAATGGAGCTCTATGAAAAAGCTGCTGACGGCGATATGAAAAGCCTTGAACTGGCCGCCCATTATCAGGAGCAGCTTGAAGCCCACGATTTTTACTCGATAGATACAGCCATTGAGCGTGTCGCCAATGGGTTAGGACTTCTGGCTATTGGCCTTGACCGTTCGATTGCAGAAATGAGTGGCGGACAACGAGCCAAAGTAATTTTAGCGAAGTTGCTGCTGGAAAAACCGGATGTTTTGTTGCTGGATGAGCCGACCAATTTCCTTGATAAAGACCATGTGACATGGCTGGCAGAATATTTATCTGCTTTGGAAAATGCTTTTTTAGTAGTTTCCCATGATTATGGCTTTCTGGACAAGATAGCGAACCGCATTTGTGATATTGATAACGATACTATCACGAAATACTATGGCACATATTCCGAATTTTTGCGAAAGAAAACTTTGCTGCGGGAAGATTATGTAAGACAATATGCGGCCCAGCAAAAGGAAATTAAAAAGACGGAGGAATTTATACGGAAGAACATAGCGGGAAGAAAAGCAAAGATGGCGAGAGGACGACAAAAGCAGCTTGACCGGATGGAAAAGATGGAGGCCTTAGACCAAAAGGAAATTATTCCGTACTTCCATTTTCCCGTACTTCCATTAACCAATACAGAACACTTGTTGGTGAAACATCTGGCAGTTGGCTACCATTACCCCGTTTTATCAAACGTTGAATTTAGCATTAAGGGAGGACAAAAAGTTGTTATTACTGGATTTAATGGGATTGGAAAATCGACACTGTTAAAAACCCTGATTGGGGAAATTCCATCTATGCAGGGCCATTTCAAATTTTCCGATCAGGTTACTATCGGATATTTTGAACAGGATTTAGAGTGGCAAGAACCTGAATTGACGCCCATTCAAATTGTTGCCAATGCTTATCCCAATATGGTGACAAAAGATGTCCGCAAACATTTGGCGCGATGTGGGATTTCCAGTAAACACGCTATGCAGGCCATAGGAACATTAAGCGGTGGAGAGCAGGCAAAGGTAAAAATGTGTCTGCTTACTCTGACTCCCTGCAATTTCTTAATTATGGATGAACCTACAAACCATTTAGATGTACAGGCAAAAGAGGCTTTGAAAACAGCCCTTTCAACTTTTGAGGGAACGGTACTGCTCGTATCGCATGAAGAAGCCTTTTACCGAAATTGGACACAACGAGTTATTAACATTGAGAAAAAATAGAGTTTTGTAACAGTGCATAGTAATAAAAATAGCCACTTGGAAAGTGCGCATTCGGCACTTCCCAAGCGGCTTTTGTGCATTACAAATTCTGCCGGATGATCCGCGTGATGATGCCCACGGCCACGCCCCGCTCCATATCAAGGCGGGTGACGGCAAAGGACACATCATCCTTCTTGCCGGGCATCCTGTAGTCATAGCAGGAGTGGGCTACCGCATTGACGCCATTGGCGAGCCGGACATAGACCACACCTTTATGAACATCGGTGACCTTTCCGGCGTATTTGCCCTGGATGCGGCACTTCTGCAGGTTGTCCCGGTCAGTGTTTTCCGAAGTGCTCTTGATGTCGGCCCGGATGCCCAGGTCCTCCAGGCTGTTGCGCCGTACACTGAGGATACGGATCAGCACTTCATCGCCCACAGCAAACCGCTCATGGGCGTCGCCGATCCAGTCCCAGGCAAGGTCGCGGGCCAGAATGGAGCATTCCACGCCGAACACCTCCACACGGACGACCTTTTCCGCCACAGCGATGACCCTGGCCTGGACAATGCGGCCCTCGTAGACGCGGTACATCCCATCCGGGTCCAAATCGAAATAGAAGGTCTGGCGCTTGCGCATCATGGCCTCCCGGCGGCTGGCTACCACGCTGCGGGTCTTGGAGTCAATGCCCCGCACCACAAAGTCAATGTCGGCGCCCAGCATATTCCCCAGGATCTTGTTCTGGCGCAGCATCAGGTCAGTGTATTCCTGGCCGGAGGGGCTGCGGCCCAGATTGATCATCATTTCTTTCAGGGGGATGATGATGCGGAATCCCTTATAGTCCACCACAGCTACCGTCTTGCGGTTGTCCAGCTGCTCAATGCCGCCCAGCTTGCCGGTAAGGATGCGGCGGGTGCGGTAGGCGTTGTGGATCTCATGCCAGATGATGTCCTCACGGTCTTCCTGCGTCTCCACATCTTCCCGGCTGCGGATGGTCAGGATCGAAGGCTCGCTGCGGCGGGGAGCGGCGGTGCGCCTGGGAGTAGAAGCGGGATCAGGGGCTGCCTCTGCCGGCGGTTCGGCCAGAGCGGCAGGAGTTTCTGCCGCAGCCGCTTCGCTATCATCAGACGGCGCATCTTCCTCAACGGGAGCCATCGGCTCAGGAGGCTCTGTTTCTGCGGTGATTTCTTCCACCGGGGCCGTACTCTCGGCCGGCGCGGTCTTTTTCCTGCGGGTGGCCCGTTTGGGCTTGGGCGGTTCCGGTTCCTCAGCCGCTTCAGAAACAGGCTCACCGGGGACATCGGCCGCACTATCATCAGCGGGAACAGCAGAGGTATCTTCGCCATCATCACTGTCAGGGCCCTCTGCCAGAACAGTGGTGTCGTCCTCGCCGGGGAGGGCGTCTGCCGCCTCAGTATCGGCAGCTGCCGCACCAAACACCTCGCTTTCGGTGAGTTCCGGGAGGGCGCCGCCATCCTCCGTGGGGGCAGCATCTTCATCAGTCTGGTCCATAGAGGCCAGCAGCTCATTCAAATCGCCGCCATCAGCGGGTGCCGCCATATCAGCCTGCGCTTCATCAGGGGGCGGAGCGTTCTCCACGGTAACCGTGGTCTCAGGTGCGGTATTTTCCTGCTCAAGCAATTCTTTTTTCTTGGTTGCCATAAGTAAAAACCTCCTTATGTTGTGAATTTAAGAAAGGATCGAGTCCTTGTCTGTGGTGATGATCCCGTCCGGGGCCTCGGAAGCAGGCGATGACGGGGGCGATTTCGGGGCAGCCGGCGTACCGGAAGATTTCGGTTTTCTCTTTGCCGCCGGCTTCTTGGGGGCGCTTTCCTTCGGCTTGGGGGCCGGGGGCGGCGCGGCGGCAGGTTTCGGCTGCGCTTGTTCCTCCAACTCGCGCCATTCAGGAATGTGCGCCGAGGCTTTGCAGTCGCGGAGCTTGGAGGATTCCGGATGCTTGGAGTAGTCCATCTTCTCTACCTTCAGGGCCTTTTGGCCGCGGATAATAACCAGCGCCTGTGTAATCGGGAGACGAAGCACTTCATCCGGGGTGAGGACAGGCCGTTTGCCGACGCCGGAGGTCTCCCGGTATTCCGGCGTATAATTGGAGATGCGCCAGGTGCCCAGCTGCTTGGATTTACTGGACACTGACACAGATGCCAGACCGGTGCGCTCGGAGATGAATTCCGCCGTCAGGCTGTCTGTGCAGCCCAAAAACAGCTGCGCGTCGCAATTTCCAAGTATTTCCTGCCAAAGATTGAGCGGGTATCTGTTTTGGAGACCCGCAAGGTTTTGGAAGACGCAGCTCATGGATATGTTTCTGGATCGAATCACACTGAGACGGCGGGAGAGGTCCGGAATGGTCCCGCAGGCAGTGAGCTCTTCCCCCAGGATATGGACGGGAACCGGCAGCTTGCCGCCCTCACAGTTCTTGTCTGCATACCGCACCAGCTTAATGAAGCAGAAGGACAGGAACAGGCTTGCCAGAAAATCAAAGGTGCTGTCCTGGTCGCTGGTAACGAGGAAGTAGGCGCACCGCTCCTGGCCGGGCAGTTCCAGGTCGATCTCATCCCGGGTGGTGATCTTCTTGATCAGTTCCGACTGGAACACCTGCAGCCGGGAGCCAAGGCCGATGATGACGCCGCTGCGCACCGTGTCGCTGGCCTGCTTGAACAGGCTGTAGGGGGCTTTGGCCGGATGGGTGGGCGGTAGAACATCAAACAGGCTATCCAAGTCGGATTCTCCGTTCAGCGTCAGCAGCCGGTACACCTCGCCGATATTCCGGTTTTCTTTCGCATAGCTCTGGTCCACATAGAGGACAAGGGCTTTCAGCAGGTTCATCTCACAGGAGTCCCAGAAGTGGTCGCCCTTGCCGGTGCTGTTGGTGTTCTTGATAATGACATCCACAAAAAGCTGCGCCATCAGTTCCTGCCCTTCCACTTCGGAAAGGCAGTTCCAGCTGTCTGAGTTTTCCGGCAACACCAAGTTGAAAACCTTGACGCAATAGCCCTGCTCCCGCAGGTATTCGCTGGATTTTTCATAGAGTTCGCTTTTCGGATCTGAAATGATCAGCGATTCCCCACGGATTACCGCCTGAAGGATGCGGTTCATACAGAACGACCGGGTCTTCATGCTTCCGCTGGAGCCGTACACGGCCAGGTTGCCGTTGATACGGGGATTCTCGGGAATACAGACGGCTTTCCCGTCCAGCATCCCCAGTACAATACCTTTGTGTTTGCGCAGGTCCGGCACCAGATCCAGTACACCCTTCATTTCCTTGCGGCCCATCCAGCCGGAGGTGCCGTAGGTGCCCTTGGCCGAATAGACAAAGTTCCGGTCCGTATCATACTCGCCGGTATCACTGTAGCCCATCCGCATGACCATGAGCAGCAGGATCGCCAGCAGGCCAATGCAGATCAGCACCCCGTACACTCCATAGGGCGGATGGAGAACAGAGGTCAGGCAGGTAAAAAAATCGGGCGACGCTGCCGACGGAGATGTGCCGTCTCCGGGGATGCCGCCGCCCTGTTTCCATGCTGCGTAGTTGCCCAATATCTGCCCCAGAAAGCCGCCTGCATAGAGAATCGCAAGGATGGCGAACGGCGCAGCGATCAGGCCCGCAATGAGTTTCTTCTTGTCTATGGGAACAACCTCCCCTCGAATTTTGTGAAATCAATGGTTTGAAAGCGGACCCGGCCGCCGCAGTAGCGGCGCAGCACATCTGCCTGGAAGTCAAAACAGATCAGCGTGCCGGGGCGCTCCATCAGGTCGAGGGAGGTGTTAAAGCGTGTGATCCGGGGCAAGTCGCAGGAGTAGCCGAACAGCACCGGCGTTCCGTCCTGCTCCGCGGCATCCTGCTCTATGGCCCTTCCGGTGTTCCCGGCAATCAAGCCTTGGGACAGAATGCGGTTAAGCTCTGCGGTTTTCAAGGGATCACACAGTAAAGCAAGGATCACCTCCCCCTGGTGGTTATTTGTGAGAAAATAAAAATGGTCGTAGCTGCCGTCCAACATGAAATAGTCGTGCTTGGCCCCGCCGGTGCTGGTGAGCATCTGGTATGCCAATTCCATGCTGTCGCCCAGCACCAGCCCATGCACATCTTCGGCGCGGTACTGCCCGGCCAAACGCTGCTGGCACAGGACGCTCCACATCAGCGCCTTTGCCCGCATCTCGGATTTGCAGCGCCATTTCATCAGGGCAGCGCCGCTGTTGTAGGTGACAAAAATGCCGGTGGGCGCAAGAAGCACCCCTGTAAACCGGGAGCTGCGAATCTGCGTGGCGTCGATTCCCATTTCCTTGACTTCACGGGAACTGTAAAAGGCGGGATATTCGACAGCTTCGCCACAATAGCCCTGCGGCGAAAAAACCTTCGGCTTTTCATCCTGAAAGAGCCCGGCCCCCGCATTGTCCATTGTGATATAGGTTTCCGCAAGGCGGTGGAGCCGGAGCCGCCGGTTCACCTCGCTCTTGAGGCGGTTGGTGTCGGTGTCGCCGGTCAGGTAGGGAGAGAAACGCTCCGGCCAGCCGTCCAGCAGGGCGGCCTTGGCTTTTGCCCCCAGCCGATAGCCCCGGAGCCTGTCGCGGTAGTAGGTCCGCAGCAGCCCGCTCTTTTTGAGCGAGGTCACGACCGCCTCCAAATAGTAAGGGCTGGCCGGGAGACGGTTCAGCTGGCTGGTTGGGAACTCTCCAGAGATGGCGGTCAGCGATAAAAGCCGGAACGGGAGCGTATCCGGCTGTGGAAAAGTGCGGCTGTTTTTCCCAAGGGATCACCTCCTTTGTCGGTGCTGGATTTTTACCGTAATGACTGAGAACTTCGGTAAAATAAGGCCTCTCCCAAATGGCCGCAAGCCCCGAAAATCCGGGGCTTTCAGCGGCTTCGCGGGATGTCGGGCCGGAAGGGGCCTAAAATGCTCAAAAATCCGAGATGGATTTCAGGCTTGATTTATGCTCCGCAAGCCACCCGGGAAAGCGGTGCTTCTCCATGACGAAAATCATCGTGCAGTCCTGCTCGCCCAGCTCGGCGGTGTTATAGGCATCACACAGCAGGCCGGTATCATCCGCCATTACAAAAGAGGACAGCAGATCTAAAATCTGCTTTTCCTCCAGATTGTCATAGTCGCGCACCCGCCTGGTGGGGAGCGCCTGGTCATATACCTGGGCGAAGCAGACAACACATTCCCGGTAGTGAGGCAAAGTGTTCTCTTTGGCGTACTGCTCCAGGGCAAAATAGAGGGGGTCCAGCAGAAACTCGGCGCTCTGCCGCTGCCTGCGCTTTGGCAGAAGGCTGGGCAGTGTCACAGCAAGTACCTCGTTTTCATAGGTGATGGTGATGCCGTGCATCACACTGGCTGACTTGAGGTAATCGCCCTTGCGGATGGTCGTGCTGGAATAAATCAAATGCCGCAGCCGGCAGGCAATACGCTCTGCCCGCAGCGCGGCATCGGTGGAAAGGGTCTCATAGTTATCGGGATAACGCTGGATGTCGGTGGTGTCCATCGCATACAGCGCGTTGCTCAGCCGGGATATGTCGTCAAGGATACTCCCGATCCGGCGGGATATAAGTTTTCGGTCCAATCATGTGCCTCCTGCTTTCTTGAAATAGTGTGTCTGGCCGTTTTCCTCTACGGTGCAGAACCCGGAAATGCCGGGGCAGTCGATTTTGGCAATCTGCGCCGGTGAATCGACCAGAATAATGCGGCGGCTGTCACCCTTGTTGCCCCGCAGGGCATGGCAGACAAGCGCCTCCTGCCCGTCCTCAACGCAGGCCACCTCGTAGAGTTCGCCATCGGCAAAGAAAACGAGCTTGACAGGAAAATCAGCGGGAGCATGGTAATCGGCCCGCTGAATGAAGTCCAGCAGGACCCACACTGCCCGGACAAGCGCCCGGTCAAGTTTTGCCGGCTGGCCGGCCGGGAAATAGCCGCCGCTCTCTGCTTGAAAAATGCGGCCCTGCCTCTCCAGGTGGGAGAGCAGGGCCTTGGCCGTTTCTTCTTTGCCAGGGTGAAAACAAAGAAGCTGCTGTTCACTGAGGCCAGGGTACATTGTGACTGTCCGCAGCAAGTCCGCAGCCTCATTTCCATAGATTTCAGCCCTGGTCTTCATGGGGGCTCACCTCCTTTATCAAATGGCGTCATCAAGGCGTCATTGGAACGCCTTATCAAATATTGGAACGCCGGAAAGACGCCATCCGTGTGTCAAAGCGGCGTTTTCTTCATGGAAGGCGTCATATTGACGCACATCCAGCGCGGTACATCAAAGCAAGGGATTCACCTCGGCTGTATATCATTTGAACCTACGCAGATTCCTGCTCGCGGCGCTTTCGTTCCAAAATTTCACGCAGCTCGCGGCGGTCGGTGGTGATCAGGTCCTTTTCCAGCGGGCTGGCCTTAAACTCCACCATAATGTTGTTGTTATTGGTGGAAATCAAGCCGTTGCCGCGCTCAAAGTGGGTGACCTCCATCGTTTCCGCGTCGGACAGGTGCAGGGTCTCCTGGACCCGTTCTGCCTCGTCATCCTCCAGATTGAGGATAATCTTGGTTTTGCTGTTGTTGATGATGCCTTTCCCAAAACGGCCCTCGTCCAGATTGAAAAAGTCGTTCAAGTCCTGGCTGGCGCAGACCGCTGATCCGCCATAGCCGCGGATGGTTTTGAAAATCTCCAACACGAAATCGCCGGCCAGCCGGGTGCCTGTGGCGCCGGCGCCGGAAAGAAGCTGCCAGCACTCGTCAATAAAAATGGCTTTTTCCTCAGTGCGGTCGGCTTTGGCGCGGTCCCACACAAAATCGAGGGCAACAAACATCCCCACAGTCAGCAAGTCGCCGGTGAGGGAGGAAATATCCAGCACAGTGTATTTGTTGTCCAGCCGCACATTGGTCTGCTTGTTGAAGGTGCTGGCGGAGCCGTTTACCAGGCGGTTGAGAATATGGGCCATGCGGATGGTTTCCGGGGCGGCCTTCAAAATCTCATACAAGTCGCCCAGCACCGGCATTTCCCGGTAGCAGCCCGGATTGGCCGGGTCTTCCAGGGAGGCGTTGTCGTGGGTGATGCCTTTGGCATTGTAGGTGCGGATCAGGGCCTCATCCAGAAGCTGCCGTTCCTCGTGGCTCATATCGGGAATGAGCAAGCTGAAGAAAATGTGCAGCTGCTGAATCTTAGCCGCCAGTTCCGAGAGTTGGATACCGGGGCCGTCCAGCATTTCGTTGACCGACCGATCCACCTTGCGGATC
Organism: Allofournierella massiliensis; assembly: GCF_964241245.1. Lineage (NCBI taxonomy): Bacteria > Bacillati > Bacillota > Clostridia > Eubacteriales > Oscillospiraceae > Allofournierella > Allofournierella massiliensis. Next base: position 21,684 of record NZ_CAXSWZ010000033.1, on the reverse strand, counting down.
TCCATAACATTGATGCAGTGCGGGCTGGCCGGGGAGATCTGGATGAACTCACCGCCCACATTGGCGCAGGCCCGGTGGAACTCATGCCCCTTCAAAGGAGCGATGATGAAAACGGGGATGTTTTTGCGCCGCATCCTGAGCGCCATCAACTGCATGGTAAAGGTTTTGCCTGCGCCGCTGGTGCCCAGGATTGCCATGTTGGCGTTCTTATAGATCGCGGAATTGAAAATATCCACGATAATCAGGGAGCTGTTATATTTGTTGACTCCCAAAAGGATGCCATTGTCATCGCACATCTCAAACGAAGTGAAGGGATAACAGCTGGCCGCACCGCCCGTCAGCAGGTTGCGCTTGCCGCGCTCGTAAAGCCCTTTCTCCATAGAGACCAGCGGGAGGGCAGAAAGAAACGCCTGCTCTTCACGGAAGTGGCAGGCGCTGACATTCATATCCTGCGAAAGCAGGAGCTTTTTCATTTCGCTGACTTTCCACTCCAAATCCTCCACAGAGGGGGCCGTCACAGTAATCAGCAGGTTCAGGTAATAAAAATCTTCGTTGTTGGCAAGACCCTCCTTTAAGAAATATCCGCTCCGGATGGCGCCGTCGATGTCGTCAAAATCGGTGTTTGTGTCGCTGGCGTCTTTGATTTTAGAGCGGTTGATACGGAGCTGCTGGCCCACCCGCTGGATGATGCGCTCTTTGGGCTGGCGGGCGAGGAACATATCCATGTCGATGCCGTCACCGGCATTGACGATCAGGCTCAGCCAGCCCGCCGGCACCTGCGTTTTGTACCCGTCCGAGGGGATCAGCAGATAGGCATAGTACAAGCCGTCAATACAGATATAGCGCCCGTGGGAAAAATCAATGCTTCGGGGGGCGGCAAACTCCGCTGCCGGGATATGGTCGATCTCACTTTCCCGGCCATGCTCCATATACTGCGCCACCACCTCCTGCGCCCGCACCGACAGCGGCTTGACGGCGCTCTCGTTCCTGCACAGCAGATTATAGAGGACATCAACGGTAAACTCATCCTCATTTTCAGGGACGATGACCTCATTCCCACACTGGCGCAGGTAGTTGGAGGCCGTATGGACGGCGCTCTGGAGGGACTGGATCGCTTCATCTTCCTGCTCTGACCGCCGGGTATTGGCCCAGGGCTCATACTCAAAAATCAGGAAGAACCGCCGAGTCACAGCTTCACGGGAACCGACCTGCTGCACAAAGTTCAGGTAATCCTCCTGCATCAAGCGGCACTGCTCGTTTTCCTCATGGGCCATCTCCTGACGCACCGTGTCCAGGTGGCGGTTAATGTCCGCGCGGCGGGTCAGAACCTTGATTTGCAGCTTGATGGGCGAGATCTTCAAGTACGAAACGAAGGAGTAGATGATATTCCTCTGCTCTCTTGCGCTCCGCAGCATGAAATTGATGGGGACGACCTCGACCACCTTGACAAAGCGATGGTCTTTGGTATAGATAATGCCGTTCTCCACCTTCTCAATGGGCAGATAATCCGCCACCGGATTGAGGCAGGCGGGCTTCTGCTCCTTGATATGGGCGGGGCGTCTGGGCAGGCGTTCCTTTTCAGGGCGCTTCTTTGCTTTCTTTTTCGCCTTATTGGCCTTGGCAGGGCGCTCCTTTTTGGCATTTTTCTTGGGCCGCAGCTTTTCACGGATCTCATAGCTGCGCACTTCATCAAACTCGGCCGGAAAATCCGCTTCACCAGACCGCCGACGCTTCGGAGCCTTGGGCTTTTTCTCCTTGGGAGTCCGCTGCTTGAGATGCTTGCCGGCCGATTTGGAGGGCGCCGCCTTATCCTCCGGCTGCTCACCGTCACCGCCGACAACGCGGCGGTTCCGCAGGTACTTCAAAAAGATGACCAGGAACTGCGAAAGGCTCTCACCGGATATGCCGATCAAAGCGACCAGCCCTACCGGAAGAGCGGTCAGGCACAAAATGATGATGCGGGTGGTCAGCCCAAACGGAAGGAACAGAAAAACCGGCGCCCCGATGGCAAACACCAGGATGCCGGCCTCGATCACATTCCGCGCACGGAACATACCGCCGAAAAAGGTGCCTGTTTCTATAAAATTCGGCGGTATGATATAAGTATCATGGTCGTTTTTGTTGCTCATGTATTACCTCGTTTCCGCAGCCGAGGGGCAGGTCAGCCTATGATCCAAAAAGGACCGCCTGCTCCAGCACGGCGGCTTGCTTCGTTTAGGATGATGGACAGATCCCAGAGCTGTTCGCTGCGCTTATAGCTGGCCGGGTCCGCCACCATAATCTGACCGTCTTTCACACCACGGAGAACGATAAAATGCCCGGACGAAGTAAAGTGACCTTCTGACATGATCGCCACGACCAGCTTTCCAGCGGCGAGGGCATCCAATATCCGCTGGGGCTCGGAAGTCGTACAGCCGGATACCGGCAGGCCCCATGCCTCAGCGGCAGCGGGGATCAGTGCGTGATAGGAGCCGCTGTTCTTGCACCAGTACCCATTTTCGTAGGACCACTGGGCCATCGCCACCGGGTCCACAGTTTCGTCCGTGAGGGAGGACACCACAATGGACATGGCGGTAGGCCCGCACCCGTAGCCGCCGATATTATCGGTGCCGTAGGGCTGGCTGGCATAACGCTCGTCGAGCTGATTGAAATAGACCACCGGCGTCACACCGTCTGTAAAGGTCACATCGCCCAGGGAGGGAATGCTGTTTCCGGTCCATTCTGTCAGGTTCTGCAGCAGGCCGTCCCCCAGGAACATGCTCAGGTTTGAGGCATAATCGGAGGCAAGCTCTTTCTGCTCATCCGTAAGCGCAAAAACATGGTCAGCAAGGTAAGACTCGCCGTTGTAGCGGATGGTGTAGACCATCCAGATCTCGGTGGTTGTGGTTTCCTCCCCGGTCTCCGGGTCTTCCGATGTGACCTCACGACTCTCCCGCACGCTGGTATAGGAGTACAGATTCTCTTTGTTCTCACGCAGGACAGCGGCCAGGTCATCCAGTGATATGCTCTCAAAGTCTTCATCCCGGGCAGCGCAATACTGCGAGATGATAAGGTTGGCGTTGTAGACAGGGCCGGAGGAATAGGGATTTTTAATCTCCATCTGGTCAGCGCCGGAAGAAGCAAAGTCCGCTTCAATGCGGGCCATCACATCGTCCAGCGCCTCGCCCAAGATGGAATTGATGGTAAAAGTGATGTCGTTGGCGTTCTCTACGATAGCAGTTTCGCTGTTGAGGACAGGCTGCTCCGTGTCTGCCGGCGAAAAAGCATTGATCAAACCGCCGAAAATCAGCCCGGGCAGCATCAAAATAAACAGGACCGGCAGCAAAAGCAGAATGATGATGACGGTGATGATCTTGCCGATATGCTTGCGCCCGGCCCAGACCGCCCCGGCCACAGCCCCATAGGGACCACCGGCTGCAGCACCCTTGGCCGCTCCTGAAATCGCCTTGCCGGCCTTGATGGCGCCCTTGACCGTATGTGCTGCAGAGGCTGCAGTGTCTACCGTCTCAGCAAAGTTGTCCTTGCGTTCTTCAGCCATCAGATCTTATCCTTTCGTCTGGGGGTGGGCGGCAGCTTCTTCACAATGGACTCGTTATAGGCAATCGAGCCGTCCGGAGCCATGTAGGGCGTCTTGTCCACCGCGTCCGCCGCATACTGCTTATACCAGGCAGTGCCGTCTGCGGCGTGAACTGTCGTGTACTGGCCCTCCGGCGCAACATACTGGTCTGCATGGTACATACCGAAGGCAATGCCCTCCGGGTGTTCCGGTGTGACCTCCGTGCCGGTGATACGGCCGCCGCCGATCTCGACATTCTGGTAGGTGGGGATATTCTCTGCCCCAGGCCCAAGTGCCGTGTGGCCCATATAGGAGTGCAGGGCTTCAACTGCCTTCTCACCGGTGATCGTGCCCATTTGGGTGATGTTCCCAGTAGCCACGGAACCGATGACATTATTTGCAAAATTGCCGCCCTTGCTCACCGAGGAAGAATAAATGTGGCCGCCAACACCGCCTGCAGCACCGCCCACAAGACCGCCGAGGCCGGAAGGCTTGGCATCCGAGGGCGTTGTGGCCGTTTTGACGGCATTGTTCGTGACATTCCGCTTAATCACGCCGGCCAGACCGCCGCTGGCAAAGCCTGCGCCGAATCCGGCGGCGCCGCTTTTCCCACCTCCGCCATTGGCATTGACATGGGTAGAGTTGCTGCTGCGTCCGCCGCCAAAGTGATGGCTGGAAAAGTTCTTAAAGCCGCCGATGCCCTTGGCCGCAATCATGGCCTCAGCCAGCATACTGCCGCCGGTGTGTCCTACATTGACACCCAGGCTTGCCATGAACGAGTCGATTTTCTGCGATACCTTCAAAAAGCCTATCGCACACATGAACCAGATCAGGACATTGCCGGAAACCGCCTCCTTGCCCACAGCGTCCACCTGGGCTTGCACTTCTTCCTCAGAGATGGCAAAGGCCGGCTGGCAGAACAGGCAGGATAGGGCTGCAACCATCAGCGCGAGGAACAAAATTTTCTTGAATCTTTTCAAAGCGCCCCTCCTTACAAAGAGAGCGGATTGGCAATAAAGGAGCCAACCATGCTCGTGAACAGGCGCAGGCACCAGGCGTTCATAATCAGCAGAAAAATCTGCCCGCCCAGCATCCGGCACCAGGATTTCCAAATGTTCGATGTGGTCTGGCTTGCGCCCATCGAAAAAGCGACCGGCGCCGTATAGACCAGCACGCCCAGCAGAACATACCGTTCCGCCGCCTCCAGCAGCAATTTCAGGTAGTTCCAGGCCAGGATGATGACGAGGATCAAAGTGATCAGCGCCACAGCGCCATTGGCGCAAACGCCGATAATCACCAGCATGACCGAGTTAAAATCGGCAAAGCTGAGGGGCGGCAGCTCCGAATCCATGATCCAGCGGTACGGCGTGCCGCCGATGGTCAGGACGATGTTGACGATTTCATCGGAAAAGAGCGCCAGCAGGATGAAAATGACCGACCGGATGCTCAATTTGACCGGATCTTCCGCCTCAATCCCTGCGCCCAGGCCGAAGTTTTTGAACAGCTGCCAGACCCAATTCAACAGGATGATGCCGACAGCCAGCGCCACAAAGACGCTATACATCGTTTCGGCAGCGGGAAAGTACCGCAGAAAAACAGCCATGTCACAGCCCAGAGCGCCCAAAACCGAAGTGGTCACCAGGTCAAGGCCGGCCATTACCTGCTCCGCGATCCATTCAACGATGCCATCCAGGATACCCATAGCTTACGCCTCCTTCCAGTGGGTATATTGCGGCGGCCATCAGCCTGTCCACTGACCACCAGAGAACAGAGGCGTCACATAAGCCATGATGAATCCGAGACCATTGAGGACGGCCCAGGTAATGCAGATGCGCTTCAGCCACGCCCGGCTCTCATCGACTGTCCGGCCGGAGCGCGAAAAGTTCATAAGCAGAAGCGCCACCGAGGCGGTCACGATGGCCGCAATGGTGGAGATGGCGAGAATCTGCGTGTAGACATCCTGCATAATTTCCTTGGCCTTCGTCCAAACATCGGTTGCAGCAAATGCCGGCTGACAGAACATCATCGCCATCATCACACAGAGGAACGCCGTATAGGCGATCCGGCCGATGGAAACTCGACGAGGCGGGCTGCTGTCATCTTCCCGCCGCTGCTGTTGAGGAATTTTCAGTTTTTTCAATTTTGCGGACCTCCAATCCAAATGTGATGTTCATTGCTCAAAAAGCAAAGAAGGAGCCCGCATCCGTTGTGCAGATGTGGACTCCTTCTCAGGCCAAAGACCGTTTGGGCAGCAAAAAAGCACCTCGAAAAAGGTGCTGTTCACTGCCTGTATTCAGTTTTGGGTGCAAGTTTGAGCATATTCAGTCTAACACATAGGGATTTACGGCTCAAGGGCAGGAACGCGCCAATTTCAGTCCCGAATTGTGCCAATTACTTGCCCGCCTGTTTCTCGGAGGATTTCGGCTCCGGGAAGAACTGTTCCAGCACATCCAGACTGTCCTTGGAGGTATAGCCCCACAGCACAGAACTGAGGGCTTCAATGGCCTCCCGCCGCTTGCGGTAGTAGGTGCGGAAGGAGATGTCCCGGATGTGCGGGCGCAGGTTCTCGATGATTTCCTCCACATTCTTCAGCTGCTGGGGAGAGAGGAAGGAGTAGTACAGCAGCCAGTAATACGCCTCGCCGTTCTTATGGCGGGTGCGGAGCAATTCGACTGCCGAATCCAGGAGTTTCAGCATCTTGTGGCTGCGCTCAATGCACTTGGCATGGTGCTCAATGTCACTCCCGTTCAGGTCTGCGCCGGCCAGGTAGACGGAATCCAGAAATTCCTCGATGGAAGTGCCGTATTCGATCTCGAACTTGGCCCGCACATGCTGGACGGAAATCTCCAAGCTCCAAACCACATCGCGGTATTTTTTCAGCAGTTTCCAGGTATCATGGTACAGAGGGTTCTCTGCGACATCTTTTTCAACAAATTTCTTCATGGTAAGACCTCCTTGTTCAATTCTCCGCCGAGGGAGAGAGTGTAAGTTCAAAAGTGGCGACCTGCTTGTTCCCACACAGAACAGCAAGACCAAAACGCAGCAGGGACCGCTCTCGCGCGCGGGGGAGTAAATCTTCCCGGCAGTCGCCCGATAAGGGATATAACTTGTAGCGAGAGAGCGGGCAGCCAAAGCACGAAATCCCTTGTGCCATCAGGATTTGCGCCATTTTCTGAAGGATAATTTCAATGTGCGATTTTGAAACGCTGGCGAGTTCATCTGAAACGATGACCTCATGCTCCAAAGTAGAGGCGCCGTGGTCTGCACTATCCTCCTTCGGGAGTTCCAGGCGAATGTTAAGCGTCATAGCGACCTCCTCTTTATCCACCATCACATCCGAGATCTCAAACATGGTGGACAGATATTTTTGCAGATAGATTACGCTGCCATGCCGGCCTGGGAAGGACATGAGGGAGAGATAGTCCAGCGCAGCCAGCTTTTTCAGGATGCGGCCGACTGTCGCCCGGGACAGCCCCCAGCGGGCAGCCAGCTCCGTGTAGGTAACAAGGGGATTGCCGGTGCCGTTGCGGAAATAGACCACTGGCCCCAGGTCTGATCCCTGCACCTGATTGTCGTTGTAGATGGCGGATACCCACAGGTCCAGCACAATGTCCATCTCGGAGCAGCGGTCTGAACTGATGAGGTCGGTGGCAACGGAAACCGGCAGGAAGAAAAAGCCGGTGTCCTTCTGGCAGGGGGCATTGTACTCCAGGACCGTATTATGCCGCGCCCAGTCGCAGATCTTATAGCGGACTACATTCCCGCGGCCCAGTGTCTGAAAGGAAATAAGGTTCTGCTTCTGCAGCCGTTCCAGTACGGCCAGCGCCTGGCACTGGAACCGGGTACGGAACCATTGGGACAGCTCCTTGAGGGTGCAGACCCATTCGCCAGGGTAGACGGTATAGCTGATGCCGTCGATGCGGCGATATGAGGTGCGGAAGTTTGCGTAGCTGCAAAGTACCGTAAAATAAAAAAGGCCGGAGCCTCCGCTTACGCGAATGCTCCGGTCCTCCATCAGAAAGCGGACGAACTGCCGGTAGATCCGGCAGCGTGGGTAGTCCACCACCTGTTTAATTTGTAATTGATAGGTTGGCATGGCTTTCTCCTTTTTATATATAAGGTATGAAATTGGAAGGTCCAACGAAAAAATCGTTGACTTGAACATCTTGGGGGCTTATGTTATTATTGTATTGTAAAAAGAATCGGCTGGAGGCTTTGTCGATTGGGTTCAGCTGATTGCTCTGAATGGCTTTCGTTGTTCTAAGGCACACAGCATTTGGGATGTTCTCCATTGCTCTACAATGTATCAGTCGATTTTTTGGAAATATTTTACAAAAAATTTTGTTTGGGACTTTTTGTAAAAATGCTCAAAAAAAGGACGGAAAACCGGCCTACAACTTTCTACAACTTTTTTACAACTTTTGCCCCGAACCAGACGGCACAGGAGGACACACTATGGAATCCAAAAAGTTAGAAAAACCTCGTGAAAACGGCACTTTTTCGACCGTACAAGGCGTGATGAAGCCGGATGAAGAGGGTAGAAGGCTGTTCCCCACCATGAAGCCGCTGGATAAGTAAGGCGGGCAAACAGGCAGTTCCCGCGCCGTATGCGGCTTTTGGCCGGGAATTGCGTGCCGACACAAGATTTTCCGCTCCGCCCAAGGAAAATTTGGGCGGGGCATTTTTTTGCCGGTGAAACCGGGGGCTCCTTTGCCGCCGAGAAGGGATCTGTTTTGTGCCATGCAGTTTAATTCCATCGACTTTCTGATCTATTTTCCCATCGTCACGCTTTTGTATTTTCTGCTGCCGCAGAAGATCAAGTGGGTGTGGCTGCTGGCCTGCAGCGTGTATTTTTACATGTGCTGGAAGGCCAAATATATCATTCTGATCGGGTTTTCCATCCTGGTCACCTACGCGGGCTCGCTGCTCATCCAGCGCTGGCGGCAAAAACGGCCGGCCCTTGCCCGGCTCACGCTGGCGGGGGTGCTGCTGTCCAACTTTACGGTGCTGTTCGCCTTCAAGTATTACGGCTTTTTCTCCACTGTGCTGGAAACGGCCAGCGCCGGGCATCTGCTGCTGCCCGCGTTCCGCTTCGCGCTGCCGGTGGGCATCAGCTTTTATACCTTTCAGGCGCTGGGCTATTCCATCGACGTGTACCGGGGCGATCTGAAGGCCGAGCGCAACCCCTTCCGCTATGCGCTGTTCGTCTGCTTTTTCCCCCAGCTGGTGGCGGGCCCCATCGAACGGGCCACCAACCTGCTGCCCCAGTTCTACGAGCGGCACAGCTTTGATTACGACCGGATGAAGCAGGGCCTGCTGCTCATGGGCTGGGGCCTGTTTCAGAAGATCGTGATTGCGGACCGGATGGCGGTGATCGTGGATCATGTGTACGGCGAATACCAGACCGCCCCGGGCAGCGCGCTGGCGGTGGCCACGGTGGCGTTCTCGTTCCAGATCTACTGCGACTTCGCCTCCTATTCCAACATTGCCATCGGCGCGGCCCAGGTGCTGGGCTACCGGCTGATGCAGAACTTCAACGCGCCCTATCTGGCCTGCTCCATCAAGGAGTTCTGGCGCAGGTGGCACATTTCGCTGTCCACCTGGTTCAAGGATTATCTGTACATCCCGCTGGGCGGCTCCCGCCGTGGCACCGCCCGCACCTGCCTGAACGTGATGATCGTGTTTCTGGTCAGCGGCCTGTGGCACGGCGCTGCCGCCACCTTTGTGGTGTGGGGCGCGCTGCACGGGCTGTTTCAGGTGGTGCAGACCCTCTGGTACAAGGCCAATGCCCGGCGGCTGCAAACCGCGGGCAGCCTGCTGCCGCCCGCCGCTGCCCGCCTGGGTACCTTTGTGCTGGTGAACATCGCCTGGGTGTTTTTCCGAGCCGAGAGTATTTCCCAGGCGGGGGCCATCCTGTTTCGTATCAGCACCCGCTGGGCCGAAAGCCCCTTCACGCTGGCGGCGCTGGGTCTCTCGCTGCCGGACTGCGTGGTGGGAATTCTGGCGGTGGGGCTGCTCATCGCGGTGGACGTGATCTCCCAGAAGCGGGATCTGCGCCAGTGGCTGGTGAACCTTCCGCTGGCGGCCCAGTGGCTGATCTACCTGGGGGGCATCGCGGTGGTGGCGGTGTTCGGGGTCTACGGCCCGGAATACGAGACCGCGCCCTTCATCTATTTCCAGTTCTGAGAAAGGGGAGCCGAGCATGGTAGCAAGCAAAACAAAACAACATCTGCTGCGGGGGCTCAGCTTCCTTGTGCTGGCGGTGCTGCTGCTGAGCGGCCTGTCCTGGCTGCTGCGGGATCGGCAGACCACCCTTTCCTGCCTGTATTCCGAGGAGGACAATTCTCTGGATCTGCTCCTCGTGGGCAGCAGCCATGTGAACAGCGGTTACATCCCCAGCCTGCTCTGGCAGGAAAACGGGATCTCGGCCTGCAATGTGTATTCCTGGTCCCAGCCCATGTGGGTTTCCTACCATTACATAAAGGAAGCCCTCAAGACCCAGCAGCCGAAGATGATCGTGCTGGAGCTGTTCGGCATGACCTACGGCCATTCCAGCATCATGCCGGAAGAGATCGACCGCACCAGCTATCAGAACAGCTTCAACATCGACCCGGGGCTCAACTGGCTGCAGATGATCCGCACGGCGGAAACCTGTGGGCTGGATCTGCGCCCCTACGAGGATTTTCTCAATCTGCCCCGGTATCATACCCGCTGGAAGCAGCCCAGCCTGTCGATGCTCACCTATAACCCCCACAAGGACCCGGATCCGCTGAAGGGCTATGGGTTCCTGCTCACCGCCGTGCCCCAGCAAAAGCCGGAGATTGCCCCGCAGCCCGCGCTCACACCCTATGAGTACTGCGTGGAATATCTGGAAAAGATCGTGGCCCTGTGCGAGAAGGAGGACATCCGGCTGGTGTTCACCATCACGCCCTATGTGTACAGCGAGGCGGAGCAGGGAATCTTCCAGTGGATCAGCGAGTATGCGCAGAGCCATGAAATCCCGCTGCTGAACTACAACGGGCCGAACCGCGAGCGCATCGGCATCGACTATGCCACCGATCTTTCCGACTGGGGGCACCTGAACTATTCCGGCGCACAGAAGGTCACCATGGACCTGTGCCGCTTTTTGCAGGACTACGCACAGGAATTCCCCGCAAGGGAGGAGCACAGAAATGCTGCCCTGCTGAACGAGCAGCTGGGCTATTACCAGCGCATTGCGCAGGTGCAGCCGCTGCTGAGCGAGACGGATTATTCCGCCTGGCTGGCCCGGGCCGCCGCCGATCCGGAGCTGGTGGTCTTTTTGCAGGCAGACGGCACGGACGGCGAGGCCCTGCGGCTGACCAACAGGGCGCTGGCCGAGGCCGGACATAAGCCCATTGCCGCCGGTGGCCGGATGCAGATCGACGAAAACGGCGCGCAGGCCTGCGGCGAGCAGCTGGACTTTGCCCTCTTCGATAAAAAGGGCCGGGTGGAATTCAACCCGGCGGAAAATGCGATTCTGCTGAACGGCAAGGCCGCGCCGCTGGGAGGGGAAGCCGTCACCGCGGTGGTGTACGATACCGTGCTGGGCCGCCCGCTGGAAAGTGCCAGCCTGAGCGAATCGCTGGAATTCACCCACCGGGAATTCACCTCGGATCTGCTGCCCCAGTACCGCTGAGGCCGCGCCAACCAAACAGAAAAGGAGAACAGATTCCATGAAGATTTTAGCTGTGGATTACGGCGACGCCCGCACCGGCCTTGCCATCAGCGACGCCAGCGAGCTGCTGGCTACCCCTCTGCCCCAGATTGAGGAAAAGAGCATGAACAAGGCGGCGGCCGCCATTCTGGAAGCCGCCCGCGCCCAGAAGGCGGAGATGATCGTGGTGGGCCTGCCCCGCAACATGGACGGCACCGAGGGTTCCCGTGCCCAGAAAACCCGCAAGATGGCGGCCATTCTGGAGCGGGACGGCCAGCTGCCGGTGCGCTTCTGCGACGAGCGCCGCACCACCGTTACCGCCGCGGCCCAGCTCAGCGAGGTGGGAACCTTCGGCAAAAAGCGCAAGGAGATTCTGGATTCGGTGAGCGCCGCCGTGATTCTGGAAAGCTTTCTGGCCTGGCGCAAGCATCACCCCGAAGAGGCCTGATCGCACTTCGTGAGAAAATCGTAAGATTTCCGCAAGCAAAAAGAAAGGCACATCCGCGCCCTGTTCTGGTAGGATAATACCGGAGCAGGGCGCTTTTTTGCGGGCGCTTGCGCCATGCAGGGGTTTGCCGTATCATAGAAGGCGAAACAAGCCAGGGAAAAGGGGAGACATGGATATGAGTGCGAAAATCCTGCTGGTGGACGACGAGGCCGCCATTGCGGATTTGGTGGAGGTTTACTTTACAAACGAGGGCTACACCGTTTATAAATGCGAGAACGCCGCACAGGCGCTGGAATGCGTGGAGCAGAAGCCGGTGGATCTGGCCATTCTGGACGTGATGCTGCCGGATCTGAGCGGCTTCGAGCTGTGCCGACGCATCCGGCAAAAGCATCTGTGGCCCATCCTGATGCTCACCGCCAGGGTGGAGGATCTGGACAAGATTCAGGGCCTGATGCTGGGGGCGGACGACTACATCACCAAACCCTTCAACCCACTGGAGCTGCTGGCCCGGGTCAAGACCCAGCTGCGCCGCTACACCCAGTACAATCAGTCTGCCCAGCCGGAAAAAGGCGGCGAATATGAGTTCAACGGCCTGTACATCAGCGAGGTTACCCACAAGTGCACCCTGTACGGGGAGGAGCTGGCCCTCACACCGCTGGAATTCTCGATTTTGTGGTATCTGTGCAGCCACCGGGGGCAGGTGGTGCCCAGTGAGCAGCTGTTTCAGGAGGTGTGGGGCGAGAAGTACATCGACGGCAACAACACCGTGATGACCCATATCGCCCGCCTGCGGGAAAAGATGCACGAAAAGAGCCGCCATCCGAAATTTATCAAAACTGTCTGGGGAGTGGGATATACCATTGAATGAGCTGCGCAAAAACTGGGTCCATCGCCGGGCCGCACTGGGGCTGACGCTGCAGCTGGCCGTCATGCTGGCGGTGTTCTGGGGCGGAAACTGGCTGCTGTTCAATCTGGCCAGCCTTGTGTATTTCCAGCTGGAACTGGGCCGTTACTGGTGGGTGTTTCTGTTTAAGGAGCTGTTCCTGCATCTTTTGCCGGTGCTGCGGCCGGTGTGGAGCGTGGGGGGAACACTGCTGCTCACCGGCTGGGTTTTCTGCAAGCCGCTGCGCTATCTGGACGAGGTGACCGAGGCCGCCGGCCGTCTGGCCCGCCCGGGGGAGGACCCCATCCGGCTGCGCCCTCAGCTGAAAACCGTGCAGGATCAGCTGAATCAGGCCCGGGAGCAGGGGCTTCGGGCGGCGGCGGCCCTGCGGCAGGAGGAACAGCGCAAAAACGACCTGATCGTCTATCTGGCTCACGATTTGAAAACCCCGCTCACCAGTGTGATCGGCTACCTGAACCTGCTGGTGGATGAACCGCAGATCAGCCCGGCCACCCGGGCCCGCTACACCGGCATCGCGCTGGAAAAGGCGCTGCGGCTGGAGGAGCTGGTGAACGAGTTCTTCGAGATCACCCGCTTCAGCCTGAGTCATCTGGAGCTGGAGCTTTCCCGGGTGGATCTTTCGCTGATGCTGCGCCAGATGGTCAGCGAGTTTTCACCGGAGCTGGCGGAAAAGCGGCTGGATTGCAGAATGGAGCTGCCGCAGGAGCTGCCCGTCCGGTGCGATGCGGCCAAGCTGGCCCGGGTGTTCGACAACCTTCTGCGCAACGCGGTGAGCTACGGCGATCCGGGCACCACCCTGTTTGTCCGGGGTGGGCTGGACGGCGACATGGTGGAGCTGCACTTTGTGAACCACGGCCGCACCATCCCGCCGGAAAAGCTGGCCCGCATCTTCGAAAAGTTCTTCCGGGCGGATGAATCCCGGGCCAGTGCCAGCGGAAACGCCGGGCTGGGCCTTGCCATTGCAAAACAGATCGTGGAGCAGCATGGGGGCAGCATCGCCGCCGCCAGCGCCGACGATCGGGTGGAATTCACCCTGCGCCTGCCCCGGAATGGGCCGCAGAAAACGGGAGGGTACTGAGATGAGGCTTCAACAGCGGAGAAAACGGTTCTTTGCAGCGTTGACCATGCTGTATGCGGTGCTGCTGGTGGTGTTCTGCATCACTCGATTCCGTCTGCTCTTTTGGCTGCTGGGCAACCCCCTTTTGCCGGAAACCGGGGTGAACCTGATCCCCTTTGCCTCGTTGATGCAGGGAATCCGGCAATATGGCGGCCTTTCCTGGGATATGCTGGGCAACCTGCTGATGTATGTTCCCGTAGGAGTGATGTTCTGTTACTGGCACAATGCCCGCTGGTGGCAAAACGCTTTGCTGGGCGCGGGTGTGTCGGTGGCGGTAGAGCTGCTGCAGCTGCTGTTGCATACCGGCTCCTGTGATGTGGATGATTTTCTTGTGAACGCGCTGGGCAGCTTTGCGGGAGCGGCGGCCTTTGCGTTGGTTCTCCAGCTTTGCAAACACGAAAGGAATCAGGCCCGGGAAGTGGTGGAGATCATCGCCACCCTGTTTGTACCCTTTCTGGTGATTTATGTGGCAGATTTCTTTTCCGGCGGCGAAAATTTCCTGTTTGGGTATCTGGCGCTGGTGGCGGTGTATTTCTGGGGCTGTGGCCGGTGGCTGCTGAGGGATTTGACTCCACGGCAAAAACGGTGGTATGGGCTGGCTGCGGTGGCAGTTGGGCTGTGGTTTTTCCTTTTCTTTTTGATCGGCCCGGTGAGCAGGGCGGTACGCATGGCTTTGAAAGGGCTGTAACCGGCGAAAGAAACAGAAAAGAGCTCTGTGCGCAGCACAGGGCTCTTTTTGGTGCTGTAAAAATGTTCAGCCTTGACAAAGCGGGACAAAAACGCCTATAATACAAAAGTTAGCTTGCTAATTATTAGAATACTAATGAAATGCCGCGACAGGGGAGGAACCTTGCGATGGAACACAGCTTTCACTATCTGCTTTTGGCCAATCAGTCCATGGTGCACCGGCAGCTGCTGGCGCAGCTGAAGGATACCGGGTTGACGCTGGGCCAGCCCAAGGTGCTGGATTATCTGCAGGATCACGACGGGGCCCATCAGGCCGAGATCGCCCGTGCCTGCCACATCGAGCCCGCGTCTCTCACTTCGGTGTTGAACCGGATGGAGGAAAAGGCTCTGGTGGAGCGCCGCACCCAGCAGGGAGACCGGCGCAGCTTTGCGGTTTATCTCACCGAACAGGGCCGGCAGATGGCCCGGCGGGTGCAGCAGGCGTTTGCACAGCTGGAGGAGCAGGCCTTTGCGGGGGTGAGCGAAGCGGAGCGGGAGCAGTTCCTTGCGGTGTTCCGCCGCGTTTACGGCAATCTGAAAGAGGGGGAACGTTAATTTTTTATGGAAAAAGCAAAACGGTATCTGGTGTTTTTGTTCGGGCTGTTCATCAGCTCCTTTGGTGTGAGCCTGATCACCAAGGCGAATCTGGGCACCTCGCCCATCTCGGCCATTCCCTATGTGCTGAGCCTGAACTTTCCCTTCACGCTGGGTCAGTTCACCATTGCGTTCAGCCTGTTTCTGATTCTGTTGCAGCTGTTTATCCTGCGGCGGAATTTCAAGGCGGAGCATCTGTTGCAGATTCCCATTTCGGTGGCCTTCGGCTATTTCATCGATCTGACCATGGTCATGCTGGGGTTTGTGGCCCCCGGCAGCTATCCGGTCAAGCTGGTGGCCCTGCTGATCGGCTGTGTGATCCTGGGCTTCGGTGTGTATCTGGAGGTGGTGGCCGATGTGGCCATGCTGCCCGGTGAATCTTTTGTGCGGGCGGTCACCCAGACCTGGAAAACCGACTTCGGCACCACCAAGGTCTGCTTTGACGTGTCCATGACGGTGATTGCCGCGGTGATTTCTCTGGTGCTTGCCCACACGCTGTACGGCGTGCGGGAAGGCACGGTGATCGCGGCGCTGCTGGTGGGCTTTATTGCCCGGCTGTTCGGCCGTCTGCTGCCCTTTGTACCGGCGCTGCTGTTCGGCAAAAAGGAGGAGAGCGAAGCCGCCGTGGCACTGGAAAACGGTCAGGGCGGTTGGGTGATCGCCATTGGCCGGCAGTACGGCAGCGGCGGCCGGGACATTGGCAGGAAGCTGGCCCAGCGGTTGGGCTATGAATTCTACGATGACGCCATCGTACAGATGGCCGCCGGCACCACCGGCTACACGCCCCAGTTCGTGCGCCAGCGGGAAGAAAACATGACCAACAGCTTTCTGTACGATCTGGTGAATCAGATGTATGCCTACGCTCCCGAGGAGGAATCCCCCAAGGACAGCGTGTTCCTGGCCGAGAAAAAGGCCATTGAGGAGATTGCCGCCAAGGGCAGCTGTGTCATTGTGGGCCGCTGCGCGGACTATCTGCTGCGGGAGGACCCCCGCTGCCTGCGGGTCTGGCTGCATGCGGACAGGGCCCGGCGGGTAAAGCGGATCATGGAGCTGGAGCAGCTGGATGAGGCGGCAGCAAAGACCCGCATCGCCCAGGAGAACCGGCGGCGGGCCACCAACTACCAGTACTACACCCGGCGGGTGTGGGGCCTGGGCAAAAACTACCACCTCACGCTGGACACCGGTCTGGGTGAGGAGTATGTGCAGGCCTGCATCGAGGCTGCCCTGAAGGCACTGGAGGCCGGGCAGAAGGCAACCGTTTAAAGTAACAGCAAAACAAAAAACAGCACCGGCAACTTGTTTGCCGGTGCTGTTTTTTGCATAGGGGAATCAGTGGGCAGGTTTGTCCACCTTTTCGTTGTTGATCTTGGAATACATGATCTGCTGGCCGGAGTAAAGGCTGTATTGTCCGCTGAGCAGGTAGCTCACCGCGCAGGCCAGCGCGAACAGCAGCATGGACTCGGCTCCGAACAGCTCCACCCCCAGCACGATGCTGGCAAAGGGGCAGTTGGTCACGGCGCAGAAGGTGGCCACCAGCGCCACCGCCGCCGCAAGGCCCGGATCCAGCCCCAGCAGCGGCCCCACAAGGCAGCCGAAGGTGGAGCCCACAAAGAAGGTGGGCACGATCTCGCCGCCCCGGAAGCCGCACCCCAGTGTGAGGGCGGTGAGCAGCAGCTTGAACAAAAAGGCCAGCGGGTGATCCAGCACGCCTTCGGTGATGGCCCGCTCGATCACCTGCATGCCGGCGCCGTTGTATTCCCGGGTGCCCAGCAACAGGGTGCAGCCGATGATCAGCGCCGAGCCGACCAGAATGCGCAGGTACTGGTTGGGCAGCCAGGTCTGATACAAATGGCTGGCGGTGTGCATCACAATGCACAGCAGCATGCCCACCAGCGCGCAGCCCACGCCCAGAATCACCACCCGCCAGGAGTTGCCCCAGTTAAGGCCGCTGGCCTTGTGGATCACAAAGTGCTCCGGCACCGCGCCCAGTGCCCGGGAAACGCCGTAGGCCATCAGGCTGGACATGGTGCAGGGCAGCAGGGCAGCGTGGTAGACAACGCCCACGCTGATTACCTCGATGCTGAAGATGGTGGCGGTGAGCGGGGTGCCGAACAGGGCGCTGAACACCGCGCTCATGCCGCACAGCACCATGAAATGCTGGCTGGGCTGGTTCAGACGCAGCTTTTCCCCCAGCCAGCCGCCCATACTGCCGCCGATCTGCAGTGCGGCGCCCTCACGCCCGGCGCTGCCGCCCAGAAGATGGGTGATGAAGGTGGCGAAGATAATCAGCGGGGTCATGCGCAGCGGCGCACGCTGGCCGCTGCGGGCGCTTTCAATCACCTGATTGGTTCCCCGCTCGGTGCTCATGCTGCACAGCTGATACACCGCAACGATGGCAAGGCCGCCCACCGGCAGCAGCCACAGCAGCTCCGGGTGTGCTGCCCGCACCCGGTTGGCCCAGCTTACCATATGGTAAAACACCGCGCCCACCGCGCCGCCTGCAAGGCCCATCAGCCCGGAGCAGATCACCCACATCAGAAAGGTTTCGCTGTAAGGGAACAGTCCCTCGGCAATGTTGGTCAGCGCCTCTTTGCGCCGCAGATTCATGCTACCGCCTCCTACCGGCCCCACCGGGCCGCTTTCCTCAATGATACCGGCTCATATTATAGCAAATCCGCGGAAAAATTTGAAGGTGCAGGCCTTTTGTGCTATGATAGAAACCAGCAAAACGAGCAACAGGAAACGGAGCGTGGCACAATGAAACAGGGCTTTGAGAACAGTGGTCTTGCCCAGGAGGTTTTGGGTTTCCACTGCCCCCGCTGGGCCGAGCTGCCCGGCATCGCGCTGTATATGGATCAGGTCACCGGATATATCAACGAGATCTTTTCCCCCATCGCGCCCCAGGAGCAGCAGATCACCCTGACCAAGGCGATGGTGAACAATTATGTGAAGCAGCGGGTGATGAGCCCGCCGGTGAATAAAAAATACGACCGGGCCCACATGGCCTATCTGGTTACCATCTGCGCGCTGAAGCAGGTGTTCAGCATTCCGGAAATCGGCAGCATGATTCAGGCCCAGATGGACCATTGCCCGGTGGAGCAGGCCTACGACTGCTTCTGCCAGGAGCTGGAGAATGCCCTGCAGGCGGTGTTCCAGGGCCAGGCGGCTCCCACCCGGATCGGCAGCGAGCAGAACCCTGCGGCGATTACCCTGCTGCGGGGTGCGGTGCAGGCCTATGCCAGCAAGGTGTATGTACAAAAGCGGCTGGCTTTTGCCGAACAGGCCGGCGGGCAGGAATAAGGAGATGGATAAAATGAAGATCGAACAAGTGCAGATGATCTGTTTTTCCGGCACCGGAACCACTCGGGCGGTGGCGCAGGCGGTGGCCCAGGGGACCGGCCTGCCGGTAAAGGAATGGGATTGTCTGCCGCAGCGGGCAAACGCTCCCTTCCAGCCGGATGAGCATACCCTGACCATTCTGGCGGTGCCTTCCTTTGGCGGGCGTGCGCCGGCTCCCATGGCGCAGCGTCTGGAGCAGATGAAGGGCTGCGGCCCGGTGGTGCTGCTCAGCGTGTACGGCGCCCGCGCCAGTGAGGACACACTGGTGGAGCTGTATGATCTGGCGGAAAAGACCGGTTACCAGCCCATCGCCGCCGGAGAATTCGTGGCCAGACATTCCATTGCCACCCGGATCGCGGCCCATCGGCCGAGTGAGGATGACCTGGCGCAGGCGCGTGAATTGGGCAAGCAGGCACTGGAGCTGGCGGAAGGTCTGGCTCCGGAGGCCCGGCCGGTGCTGGAGATTCCGGGAAACCGGCCCTACAAAAAATTCGGCGGCAGTGCGGCCCGCCCGCTGGCAAGCGATGCGTGCGTGGAATGCGGTCGCTGTGCCGACCAGTGCGCTGTGGGAGCCATCCCGGCGGAGAATCCCCGCGAGACCGATCACACCGTCTGCATCACCTGCATGCGCTGCGTGGCGGTTTGCCCCATGCAGGCCCGCAGCCTGCCTGCGGCGGCACAGGCGGCCACACTGGAAAAACTGAGTAAGATCTGCGATGAGAATCGGGCAAATCAAACCTGGCTTGCCTGCTGAACAAGATGAAAAAAGCCCGTTTCCGGATTTTCCGGAAACGGGCTTTTTTGCTGAATTACTCCTGGCTGAACTGGTTCTTGCCAACGCCGCACAGGGGGCACTCAAAATCCTCGGGAACATCGGCCCACAGGGTGCCGGGGGCGATGCCGCCGTCCTCGTAGCCCTCCGCCTCGTCGTAAACCCAGCCGCACACGTCGCATACAAAACGATTCATAACCAATACTCCTTTTTCTCTATTTCAAGTTCAGATGAATTTTTTGGGAGGGACCGTTTGGTCCATGGCATTAGTATATGCGACAGAAAAGAAAAATCATGTTGCCATGGCAACAAAAATCAGCTCATGCTCAGAATGCGGCGGGCTGCGTCGGCAATGTAGTCGGCCAGCGGAAGCTCGGGCAGGCCGCCGATCTGCACCCCGCATTTGCTCACCGGAATCAGCACCTTGCGGGCGGGGGAATCCGCCACCGCCAGCGCCATGGCGGGGCTGCATTCGCCCATCATGCTGTTGGCCATCACAATGCCCAGCGGCCCGGCGATCACGTCCGCCCGGCGGGCATTCACAATCACGGCATTTTCGCCGGTGGCTCCGGCGCTGGCACCGGCCTTGATCATGGCGCCGGTGGCAACGGCGTTGGTGCCCACTGCCAGAATCTCGCCGGTGCAGCCGCCGGCCCGCAGCTTTTCGATCAGGGCACGGCCGAACCCGCCGCCCTGACCGTCGATCACAACGATTTTCATGCAAAAACCTCGCTTTTTCTCTTGTTACAGCAGCGGTGCAAACAGGCGCAGAACCAGCTGGGCCACCCGCTTGGGCAGCGGGGTCTTGTAGGTGTCCTCCAGGAATACCTCGTTGCTCACACTCATGCACTCCTCCAGATCGGCCCGCACGTCCTGCACCATCTGGCCGCCATAGAAGGCGCAGCAGTTCTCAAAATGCAGATACAGGCTGCGGTAGTCCATGTTGGCGCTGCCAACGATGGCGGTTTTATCGTCCGACACATACATCTTGGCATGGATGAAGCCGGGGGTGTATTCAAAGATGCGCACGCCGGCTTCCAGCAGCACCCGGTAGTAGCTCTGGGTCACCCAGTACACATACCATTTGTCCGGAATGCCGGGGGTGATGATCCGCACGTCCACGCCGCTTTTGGCGATCAGGGTCAGGGTGGTGATCATCTCGTTGTCCACCACCAGATAGGGGGTGGCGATGTAAACATAGTTGGTGGCCTGCTGGAGCACGTTGAAATAGGCGTTCTCGGCCACGTTTTCCTCGTCCAGAGGGCTGTCGCCGTAGGACTGCACAAACCCCCGGGCGGTGTAACGCAGGGTGGGGGCGTAGTCTTTGGGGTTGCTCACGCTGCCGGTGGTAAAATCCCACATTTCCAGGAACAGCGCCGTCAGCGACTGCACGCCGCTGCCCTTGAGCATCAGGCCGGTATCCTTCCAGATGCCGAACCGCTTTTTCCGGTTGATGTATTCATCGGAAAAATTCAGCCCGCCGGTAAAGCCCACGTTGCCATCGATCACGGTGATCTTGCGGTGATCCCGGTGGTTGAGCATGGTGTAGTCCGAAATCCGGCCGGACAACCGGGGCGGCGCGAAAGGATAGCATTTGATGCCCTTGCGCCGCAGGTATTCGTCGTATTTTTCCGGCAGAGTAAACATGCAGCCGAAGGCATCGAACAAAAGGCGCACGTCCACGCCCTCGGCGGCCTTCTGGGTAAGGATCTCCAGCGTGGTATCCCACATATAGCCGGGCTTGATGATGAAATATTCCATGAAGATGAAGTGCTTTGCGCCCTTCAATTCCTCCAGAAAGCGGGGGAAGAAGTCCTGCCCCCAGGCGTAGTACTCGCTCTGGGTATCGCCATACAGCGGCGCGCCGGCGCAGCGGGAAAGATAGGTGGCACTGCGGGCCAGATTTTTGTCCTTCACCCGAAGGCGGCGCATGGGCTCCGGGTCCTGGGGGAGGGATTTGGTTCCCCGTTCGGTAATGGCTTCCAGCCGCCTGGCATGGCTGTTTCCGGTGTTCCGGTGGCCCCAGAACAGATAAAACAGGGTTCCGGTGGGCGGCATGACAAGAATCAGGATCAGCCACATGATCTTGTAGACCGGGTTGACCTTGTCCTTATCCAGCAGCGTGAGCACCGCCAGGGCGCTGAGCAGCATCAGGAACAGATAAAAATAGGGGAAAAACCGCCCCAGACCAAGGGCGATACCAACCACCAGCGTGATCTGCAGCAGCAGCAAAACCGCAAAGAAAAAGCTGCGGGACAAAAGGCCCCGGCCCAGCTTTTTGCGGGCTTTGTGTACCTTCTTCATTTCCATAATGATAAAATGCCTCCTGCATGAAAAGAAAAAGCAAAAAGGGAAAATCCTTTGGGGGATATTATAACACAGTTTCCACACAAAATCGACGAAAAGCCTCCGGCGAAAGAAAAAGAGCGTACGCAGCGCGTACGCTCTTGCAGCCTGTCGAAAAAGGAAAGGGAATGCGGTATAATAGTGTGGGGGGATAAAAATGCTGGTAAAGAACGCAGAAAATCGAGGACAGCTGGAATTTGTAAGTTT
>NZ_CAXSWZ010000032.1:0-36444 GCF_964241245.1 Allofournierella massiliensis | reverse complement strand
TTCTCTTTGTCTAGGGCTAAAGCCGTTTTTATTCCACCAGCTTAGCTGGTGGTTGTCGCTCGCTCAAGCTACCCAACGCAAAAAAATGCCGCCTGAAAACCCAGGCGGCATTTTGTTATGTTCTGCTTATTTGCGCTGCCCCTTGAACACCTCAATCTCGGTGGCGGGCAGCTCATGGCGGAATTCCCGCTCGGTGCGCTTCAGGTTGCCGCAGATGCAGGTCTCCTCGCCCCGGGCATCCAGCGGCATATAGTAGCCGCAGGTGGTGCAGCGGACATACAGGCCGGGCTTGCGTTTAAACTCCTTGGCAAAAAAGCCGGTGGCCTTGGGGCCATGGCCCACATAGGTAAAATTCATCTTCGCCTTCAGCTCTTCCTGCTGTTTGCGGATCTGCTCCTCGTTCACATTCCAGTTCGCCAGCATATACGGTTCTCCTTTTCTTTGTGATACCTGCTTGTGCCTGTTTGATGATCAATCCAGGAAATCCCGCAGCTTCTTGGAGCGGCTGGGGTGGCGCAGCTTGCGCAGAGCCTTGGCCTCAATCTGACGGATACGCTCACGGGTAACCTCAAACTCGTGGCCCACCTCTTCCAAGGTGCGGGGACGGCCGTCCTCCAGACCGAAGCGCAGGCGCAGCACCTTTTCCTCACGGGGGGTCAGGCTACCCAGCACGGCGGACAGCTGCTCCTTCAGCAGGGTATGGCTGGCAGCCTCGGCGGGCACGGGGGCATCCTCATCGGGGATGAAGTCGCCCAGATGGCTGTCCTCCTCCTCACCGATGGGAGTCTCCAGGCTTACCGGCTCCTGGGCCACACGCATGATCTCGCGCACCTTTTCCACGGGCATGTCCAGCGCCTCGCTGATCTCGTCCGCGGTGGGCTCGTGGCCATTCTGGTGCAGCAGCTGGCTGGACACCTTCTTCACCTTGTTGATGGTTTCCACCATGTGCACCGGGATACGGATGGTACGGGCCTGATCCGCGATGGCGCGGGTGATGGCCTGCCGGATCCACCAGGTGGCGTAGGTGGAGAACTTGAAGCCCTTGGTGTGGTCGAACTTCTCCACTGCCTTGATCAGACCCAGGTTGCCCTCCTGGATCAGATCCAGGAACTGCATGCCACGGCCCACATACCGCTTGGCGATGGACACCACCAGACGCAGGTTGGCCTCGCTCAGGCGCTGCTTGGCCCGCTCGCCCTTGCGGATGGCGGTTTCCAGATTGCGCAGCTCGATGCGCTGTTCGGTGGGCAGCGCATCCTTGGTCTGGGTCAGCCAGATGCGCTTCTCATCGCTGGAGAGCTCCTTGTCGTCCTCGATCTCGCAGATCTTGGCGAACTTTTCCTTCTTTTCCTCAATGGCCTTGTTGCCGTCCAGAATGTCCAGCGCCAGGCGAATTTCCTCGTCGCCGCTGAGCAGGGGCACCCGGCCAATCTCCTTCAGGTAGACCTTGACCGGATCGTCGATGGCAACGCCCTCGGCAGACAGGGCGTTCTCGAACATATCCACGCTGTCCTCGGTGAGGGTAAAGTTTTCGGAATCGGCGTCCGGCTCATCCACGATCTCCACATTGTGGCCTTCCAGCGTCTCATACAGCTTGTCGATCTGCTCCACGTCGAAGCCGGTTTCCTCAATGGCGTCGTTGATCTCCTTGGTGGTCAGCTTGCCGTTGCGCTTGCCGGTCTCGATCAGTTCGCGGATGGTGATTTTCTTTTCTGCCATATCTTTTACTTCCTCCTGGTTTGGATACATTTGGACTTTTTGACCTGTGTAATATGTAATTCTGCCGGGGTTTACGCCTTCTGGCGTCGCAGCCCGGCAAGGTAATCTTCCAGCTCCTGGCCGCTCATGCGGGCGGCTTCGGTGCTTTTGGGGGCGCTCTGCTGGATGCGGTTCAGATACATCTCCACATCCCGCGGACCGATGCCCACATCGTAGTTGCGGGCCAGCAGATGGGAGATCCGGTTCACGGTATCCTCCGGCAGCTGGGTGGCCAGAGCGGTCAGATCCGGCCGGATGCCCTGGGCCCTGCAGCGCAGGATGGCCCGGTAGGCCTCCCCCATGTCCTCCATGAGGAACTGCTCGGGGGCAAGGCGTTTTTCCACCGTGGAGATGAAATCCGGGTTTTTGACCATGGCCGCCACCAGCTGCTGCTCGGCACTGGCCACGCCCAGAGCCTTCTCGCTGTTCATGGTGTTGTAGGGCAGCTTGATGTCCGACCCCAGCCCCTGATTCAGCAGATCCCGCTCAAACTGGCGCTGCTTTCGGCGTCGGCCCGCCTTCACCGCGGCATCCAGCTGGTTCAGAATTGCCGCCTTGGCCACGTCGGTTTCCTCCGCCAGCCGTCCGGCGTAGATGTCCCGCTCGGTGGGCGAAACGCCGTCCGCCAGAATGCGGATGACCTCCTTGATGTATTCCACCCGATCCGCCGCCCGGGTGATGTCGTATTTGCTCTTCACCTTCTGGATCTTGTACTCAATGGCATTGCTGGTGCCGTTGAGCAGCCGGTCGAAGGCGTCCCGCCCGAACTTTTTGATGAATTCATCCGGGTCCTTGGCGTTGGGGATGTTCAGCACCGATACCTTCACCGGGCTTTCGCTGAACAGGCCCAGACTGCGGGCGGTGGCCTTCTGGCCCGCCTCGTCCGAGTCGTAGCAGAGCACCACCTCGTCGGCGTACTCGGCCAGCAGCCGCACCTGCTCGGCGGTGAGGGCGGTGCCGCAGGCGGCCACCGCCGTATCGAATCCGGCCTGATGCAGGCTGATCACGTCCATATAGCCTTCGCACAGAATGTAGCGGCGGCTGGTGCTCTTTTTGGCAATACTCAGCGCGAACATGGCCTTGCTCTTTTTGTAGACCAGCGTTTCCGGGCTGTTGATGTACTTGGGCTTCTCGTTGCCCAGCACCCGCCCGCCGAAGGCAATCACGTTGCCCCGCAGGTCGAAGATGGGGGTCATCACCCGCCCCCGGAAGGCGTCGTACACGTTGCCCTTTTCGCTGCGCTTTTCCACGCCGGCGGCCAACATCTCCTCTTCGGTGAAGCCCTTGGCCCGCAGGTGCATGCGCAGCGCCCGGAAGTCATTGGGCGCATAGCCCAGGCCGAACCGCCGGATGGTGGAATCGGACAGACCGCGCCCCCGCCAGTAGGCCCGGGCAGCAGCAGCTTCTTCGGTGGGGGCATTCAGCTGCTCGTAGAAAAAGCGGGCAGTCTCCTTGTTCACCGAGAGCACCCGGCTGCGCAGCCGGCCCACCTTGTCGTCCTCCTCGGGCATGGGCATGCCGGCCCGGCCCGCCAGATACTTGACCGCCTCCACATAGTCCAGATTGTTGATCTTTTTGATGAAGGTGATCACGTCGCCGCCCGCTCCGCAGCCGAAGCAGTAGAAACTCTGGGTCTCCGGGTAGACCACGAAGGAGGGTGTCTTTTCGCTGTGGAAGGGGCACAGCCCGGTGTGGGTGCGGCCCCGGTGGCGCAGCTGCACATAGCTGGCCACCACGTCGGTGATGTCATTGCGGCGCACCACTTCCTCCACATATTCATGGGGAATCACAGGCAGCCCCTCCTTTCCGGGTCAGGAATATCGGGCGGCAAAGCAGCCCTTACAGAACGTGCCACTTGCGGGGCACGAAAAAGTCTTCAAAGGTGCGGATGGCGAACTCGTCGCTCATGCCGCTGATATAGTCGGTGACCGCCCGATCCACCCCTTCCTGATAAGCAATCTGCAGAAAGCCTTCCGGAAGCAGGTCGATGTGAGTGCTCAGCCGCTCGTACAGCCCGCCGATCACCCGCTCCACCTTTTCCTCCTCCTTCTTGGCGGTCTTATCCACATAAACAGTGGAGTACATGAAGGAGTGAAGCGCCTCGTAGGCCTCGCCCACTTCCGGGCTGAAGGCCAGCTGGGACTGGCTGCTGTGAGCCACCAGATCGGCAATCAGGGTGGTGATACGCCGGCTCTTGGTGTCACCCAGCACCTCCACCACGTCCCGGGGCAGCTGCTCCGGGCGCAGCACACCGGCGGTGATGGCGTCCTCAATGTCGTGGTTCATATAGGCAATGCGGTCGGAATAACGCACCGCACACCCCTCCAGCGTGGCAGGCCAGGTGCCCTTGGTGTGGCACACCAGGCCGTTGCGCACCTCCCAGGTGAGATTCAGGCCGGTGAAGCGGCGCTCCAGCCGATCCACCACCCGCAGGCTCTGCTGATAATGGCGGAAGCCATGGGGGCTCAGCTGGTTCAGCGCCCGCTCCCCCGCATGGCCGAAGGGGGTATGCCCCAGATCATGCCCCAGGGCAATGGCTTCGGTCAGATCTTCGTTCAGGCGCAGCGCCCGGGCAATGGTGCGGGCAATCTGATCCACCTCCAGCGTGTGGGTCAGCCGGGTGCGGTAATGATCCCCCTCCGGGGAAAGGAATACCTGGGTCTTTTGCTTGAGCCGCCGGAAGGACTTGCAGTGAACCACCCGATCCCGGTCCTGCTGATAACAGGTGCGCAGGGGGCAGGGTTCCTCCGGCCGCACACGGCCCCGGCTGCACTCAGCGAGTGCAGCGCCCGGCGCCAGAATCTGGCGTTCAATCTGCTCTGTGTGCTTCCGAATTTCGTCCATGGCATGTCCCTCCCCTGTGCTTCGCGCCCTCTGGCCGATACGTCTTGTAATAATATATACGACACAAAGGCCCAAAACCCTTTTTCCATTCTGTGAATTTTTTGCAAAAGCCCCAATTATTTTACGCCAAACATCGCCCGGGGTGCATCAGAACGGGGTGTAGAAGGGCTGGGAGATACGGGGGGTCACCGCGCCGCGGCTCAGCTCCTGAAAAGCGGTGGGCAGGCCGGCTTCCTGCCCGGCAGGCAGAGTGGCGGTAAGGGTGACCTTGTCGGCAAAGACCGGCTCATCCACCTGCGCGCCCGCCCCCTGAAGCAGCAGCATCGCCCGCTCGTACAGCGAGTAGTCCACCTCCACGGTGAGCTTCACGCAGGAGCGCACAGTCACGATTTTCGCAGCCCGCAGGCCGCTGGCCGCGCTTTCGGTGTAGGCCCGAACCAGACCGCCGGTGCCCAGAAGAATGCCGCCAAAGTAACGGGTTACCACCACGATGCAATCGGTAAGGCCGGCATGCTGGATGCTCTCCAGCACCGGCAGGCCCGCGGTCTTGGCAGGCTCGCCATCGTCGGAATAGCGCATTCTTCCACCCTCCCGCAGCACATAGGCATACACGTTGTGCCGGGCAGTGCGGTGCTGGGCGCGGATGCTGTTCAGAAATTCCACCGCCTTTTCCTCGGTGTCGGCAAAGGACACATTGGCGATGAACCGGCTGCGCTTTTCCTCAATCTCGGCTGTGGCAGTTCCCTGAATGGTGCGATAGTCCTGCATGGGCGGCCCTCCTTCTTTTCTCATTTACAGACAACAAAAAAGGCGGTTTGAAACAAACCGCCTTTTTGGCTTTTGGATCTTACTTCTTGAGACCGAAACGACGGTTGAAGCGATCAACACGTCCGCCGGTGTCAACCAGTTTCTGCTTGCCAGTGTAGAAAGGATGGCACTTGGAGCAAACTTCAACGTGGATCTCAGGCTTGGTGGAACGGGTGTGGATGACCTCGCCGCAAGCGCAGGTGATGGTGCAGTCCACATAATTGGGATGGATGCCCTGTTTCATTCTTTTCACCTCTTTCTGGTTAATGACTAAGGGGGCCATGCTTGATACATGCGCCCATCACAACCTTCAATAGGAGGCCACCAGCATACACCATCCTGTGCGTATGGAGCGGCCGTCGGAACGATTGCCAAAATAGTATAGCACGCATGCTTTCAAAATGCAAGCTTTTTTGCTCTTTGCCTGCAAAAAAACGGGAAGAACCCGGTTTGATGAATGGTTCTTCCCGTTTTAAAGCATTTTACAGTTCGTACTGTTTAGCTTAAATATTGCTTCCAGTACTCTTCCAGCGTAAGATTCTGCTCGGTCAGGAAGGAGGCCAGCTCCTTGCCCACATAACGCCAGTGCCAGGGCTTGAACTCCACGCCGGTGATCTCCTGCTTATCCTCCGGATAGCGCAGCACAAAGCCGTATTCCGCCGCATGCTCGCTGAGCCACTGATATTCCGGGGTCTGCACAATGGTCTCGGCATTCTTAGTCTGGCTGTACTGGGGCACCAGATCCACGGCAAGGCCGGTGTTGTGGTCCGACTCGTAAGCCTTCTGCTCCACCTGCTGAGCCTGCTGCTCCGCGGCAGCCTGATCCAGCCCCTGATTCAGCAGTGCCTGTACTTCCTGTTCATACAGCTGCTGCTGGCGGGTCGTGCTGCGGAAACCGGAAATAATCTTCAGCTGCAGCCCCGCTTCCTGAGCGGCCTGCTGCATGGCGAAGAAATCCTCCACAGCGCGGCTGTCCAGATAATAGCCCGCACCGTCAATGGCATCCGTCTGGGGATCAAACCCTTCGGGCAGCGGATTGCCCGGGCCGTTCAGCACCGCGAACCAGTCCTCTGCCGTCACCGCAGGGCCGGGCACCGGCGTGGGAGAAGGCTCTGCAGTCGGCTCGGCCGAAGCGCTGGCCGCCTGCGAAGATACCGGCTGGCTTTCCGGCTGCTCCCTCTTTCCAAACCTGCCGCCCCACAACAGGGCAGCAGCAATCAACACCGCCGCAATCAGAACCACCAGCACTGCAATCCAGATTTTCCGGCCGTCGGAACCGTTTCCTTCCGGCTCCGAACCGCCTTCCGCTGACCAGCGCACCTTCTGCGCCGGAGCTGCAGTCTGCGCAGCACTCTGCTGCATTTTTTTCTCCTCTTCCGGAGTAAAATATTTCATCTCATGCGGCATGGTTTACCCCCCTCGTGCCGTTTTGTGCGGGATTTCTTACACTTCTTCCCGCTCTTCCTTCTCCCGGCGGTAGACCATGCGATACTGCTTGAGCCCCGCACGCCAGGCGATGGCCAGCGCAATTACCACCACTGCATAGATCAGTGCGAAGTAGAAAAATACTTCAACCGCGCCGTGTGTGTAGGACGCTACCAGCATCTTCAGAGTCTCCGGCTTCAGATTCAGCCGGTCCATCCGAATCAGCCCGTTAAACAGCAGCGGAACCACCACACTGAACAGCGCCGCTGCGGAAAAGGCGTTAATGCACCAGCGCAGCCGGGCCGCGCCGGAGGGCTGCAGCCGCATCAGCAGCACCAGTGCGACCACGCAGACCATCGCCAGCACTGCAAACCCGATCCATACCATCTGGGTGATGCGCGCCATATAAGGAGCGATGTAGGGCGCCACGATCAGCTGCACATAGTTGTCGTAGTCCACCTGACAGCCGCTGGCCATCTCCTGCACCGCCTCGCGGATCTCGTCCGTCAGCTGAATGCCCCGCTCCTCCAGATTGTTTTCGATGGCTTCCACTGCCGCTTCGGCCACCTCCGGATGGGCGATCAGGCGCCGGTCTCCCTGATACAGGGCTTCCACCGCCCGGAACATGTCCTGCTGGATCTGATCCTCGGTCACAATGCTGGTCATCACTTCCTGTGGAATGCCGCCCGCATTGCCGTAGCTGATGTAGTTTTCGTTCAGCTGCTCCAGCGTGGCCTGGCAGAAACCGCTCTCCAGCACCTGGCTGCGCAGATAGCGGGAATTGCATACGGTACACGCCACAACACCCAGCACCGTGAGCAGCACCAGCAAAAAGCTGAGCACCCATGCCACCGCTCCGGTAATCACCGGGCCGGCAGCATTTCTGCGGATTTTTTTCTGTTTCATCCTTTGCCGCCTCCCTGTTATTTGCTCTTGTCGATCATCGGACCGGACACATACTCCGCGTACACAAAGTAACGCTGGGGCGTGAAGCCGAGTGCGTCAAAGGGGTAGCAGGTATACAGAATCAGGTTTTCGTCCGTGCGGGTGAAATCGTAGGTGGTGGCATCCTGATAATCGGCCACCTTCATCTCGGTTACCCGGTACACATAGCTGCCGTAATGAGTATCGATGTGGATCAGGCTGCCCTCTTCCACATCCTGCAGGCCATTGAAAAAGGTGTTGTTATGGCCCGCCAGCAGCACGGTCTTGCTCTCGCCGGGGATACCCGCGCCCGTAGAATCCGCATAGGTTGCCACGCCCCTGTTCAGCTCGCGGGTGGAATCGCCGTAATACAGCGGCGCATCCACGCTGGTACCCTCAATGGTAATCTGACCATACTGGTCGCCCTTCGTGGGATACACCAGCTCGCTGTACGGCACCGTGGTGGCATTTTCAATGCTGTTTGCCAGCTCCTCATACAAATTGGCGGGCTGGCTTTCTTCCTCCTTGCTGAACATGTAACGGGCAAGCCCCACATAAGGCCCTACCGTGGGAATGGCAGCCAGATACAGCACCCCTGCAGTAAGCGCGGCAAACAGTACCGGCACCCCCACAAAGCTGAGCATTTTGCGCCAGAGCGGCGCTTTGGGCCGGGAAGGAGCCGGACGGACAGGCCGGGAATCGTCCGGCCGATGATATACGGGCATTTGGATAGCCCCCTTTCAAGAGATGCTTGCCCTGCACTTCCCGTTCTGAGCGGCAAGCCGGCAGTGGCAAATGTATATCAAAAGGCAAAAAACCTTTATAAAACACAAAAAACAAGGAAAGTTAGCACAACGGGTTCCTTTCCTTGTTCGCGGGCAAATTATGTGGCAAACACATCATTTGCCTTGTTCGAGTGATTACTCACCCAGCTTGCGAGCCTTCACAGCAGCAGCGCCCAGAACGGAAGCCACAGCCAGAGCCACAACAGCGGCGCCGGTGGTGTTCAGGCCGGTAGCCTTGATCACGCCAGCGGTGGAAGCAGCAGCGCCGGAGGTGGCAGCAGTAGTGCTGTCAGCCTTGCTGGAGCTGTCGGTCCACTCGGGAGCACGGTCAGTGTTGGCAACAGTGGTCTTGGAAGCGGTGATGGAAACACCACCAACCTTCACTTCAGCCTTAACGGTGGCAGAGCCATCCAGGTTCAGCTGAACAGAAACATCGCCAGCCTCAACGCTGTTGTTGCCGGCAGCAGCCTTCATCTCAGCCAGGGCAGTGTCCACGATGTTGCCGATCTCAGTCTGGCTGTTAGCAGTCTGCAGAGCAGCCTGAGCCTTCTCAGCGGCAGCCTTAACAGCAGCCACATCAACGCTGGCGGAATCGGTCAGACCGTCGATCGCAGCGTTCACCTGAGCCATGTCAACACCGTAAGCAGCAGCCTGGTTGGAGTACTCAGCAGCCTTAGCCTTCAGCTCGTCCTTGGTGTAACCAGAACCAGCAGCGAAAGCGGAGGTAGCCATAGCAGCAGCCAGAGCCAGAGCAGCAACGGTAGAAATAACCTTCTTCATTGGTATCGTCCTCCTTTCCCAAATATTTATATAACGCGGAATATCCGCGCTATATCAAATGGAATTCAGAACCACCGGCCGAACAGTTTCTTCGGTTTGGCGGCATCCCGGAGCTGGGGTTCCAGCCCGGCAAACACATCCGCGCCGTTCTGGCGCAGATAACGCACCGTGTCGGCGCCCTGCCAGCTTTCGACCTTCTGCATGGCCGGGCCGATGAGAGGCGGGCGCTTGTCCACGGAATGGGTATCGGTAGACAGCACGTGAACGAGCTGCCACCGCAAAAACTTTTGAATCATCGCCTGCCGGCTGCCGGCACGCATGATGCTGCTGGCATTCACCTGAGTAACCGCTCCGGCATTGACCAGATCGAACAGGCGGGTGGGATCACTGAGCATGTAGGGGTATCGCTCCACATGGGCCAGCAGCGGCGTGATGCCCTGCAGCCCCAGGTTGTAGAAAATATCCTTGGCCCAGGTGGGGTAAAACATGGGGGAAAATTCCACCAGCAAATACGGCGTATCCTGCAAAAGCAGCGGATCCAGATCCAGCTCCAGCAGATCGGAGCTGAAGAACACTTCCGCGCCCAGCTTCAGCTTGACCGGAAGGCCTTCTCTGCTTACCGCATCCTGCAGAATCGCAAAGGACTCTGCCCGGCGCTGCGTGAATTCCTCCACGCTGGTGCGTTCGGCATTGAAGTGCGGCGTGAGGGCAATCTCATCCACTCCCTGCTCCAGCTGCCGCCGGATCAGCGCCAGGGAGTCGTCCACGGTCTGTGCGCCGTCGTCAATTCCCGGCAGGATGTGGCTGTGAAGGTCCGTCATGGGGCCGCTCTCCTTTATCTCTTATTTATAATAGCCGTATTCGTAGGAATAGTAGTAGCCGGTATCGCGGCTGGTGCTCTTCAGATCAAAGCCGTTGAGCACGGCACCAATGATGTTGGCATTGGCCGCCTCCAGGTTTTTCTTGGCCAGCTGCGCCGACTCGATGGTGGCGTTCGCGTGGCCCACCACAAAAATCACACCATCGGCCAGTGCGCTCAGCACCGCTGCATCGGTAACCACCGATGCGGGAGGAGTATCCATAATGATGTAGTCATACTGAGCAGACAGGCTGTCCAGCATTTTGCCCATGCGGGCACTGCCCAGCAGCTCCGCAGGGTTGGGCGGGATCACACCGGCAGTGATTACGTCGATGTTCAGATCGCTGAAATGCACAATCACATCCGCGGGGGTTGCCTCACCGCTGAGCACGTTGGTCAGGCCGCTGGCTCGGCGGGTGATGCGCAGATATTTATGCATGACCGGCTTACGCAGGTCACAGTCGATGATCAGCACCTTCTTGCCGTTTTCCGCCAGCGAGATGGCCAGGTTGATGGCCACGTTGCTCTTGCCCTCACCGGGGATCGAGCTGGTGATCACCAGCCGGCGATAGTTGTTGCTGGCAGCCATGAAATTGATGTTGGTGCGCAGGGTCTTATACGCCTCCACATACTGGAAAGGAGCGTTTTTCGAGATGATCTGCAGCTTGCGGTTGATGGGCTGATCTTTTTTCTTTTTCTTTCCCAGAGCGGGCAATTTGAAAGCCATCGATCAGTCCTCCACTTCCACCTGCGGAATGACGCCCAGTACGGTAAAGCCCAGATGCTTCTGGATATCGTCATCCGTTTTAAAGGTATTGTTCAGCATTTCCTTCAGGAAAATAAAGCCCACGCTGGCCACCAGACCCAGCAGGCCGGCAATGGCAGTGTTCATGGTCTTGTTGGGCGAAACCGGGGCATCCCCCACACGGGCATCCGAGATGACCTTTACGGAACCGGCTTCCACCGCCTCCTGAATCACATCGGGGGCGATTTCCACAATTTTACCCACAATAGCCTTGGCCTCGGCAGGGTTTTCATCCTGCACCGAGATCTGCATGACCTGGGTGGAGTCCACCGCAGACACGCTTACCCGGTCGGCAAGCTGCTCATAGGTCATATCCAGGCCCAGCTCTTCGATTACCTGATCCAGAACCGTGTCGCTCTTTACGATGATACCGTAGGTCGCCACCAGATTCTTGGCGGTGGTCAGCATATCGTTGGTCAGGTTGGTGCTGGTCTGGCTCTGCTGCGAGTTTACGATCATGGTGGCACTGGCCTGATACTGCGGAGTGATCAGGAAATTGGTAACCAGAAAGCCCACAATAGCGCACACGATGGTGCTTGCCACAATGGCCAGCAGATTATTTTTCAGCATGAAAAATATTTCACGCAGGTCTATGGTCTCGTATTCTTGCTCCACAGTCTTTCCCCCAGTAATTGATAAAAAAGGACTTTTTTGCCCTATTAAAAACGTCATTTTATTCGGATGGTTAAGAATTTATTTGAAACCATTCGACGACGCTTTAAAGTATATCACAAACGTTTTTGGCCTGCAAGGCAAAAGATATTTTTCGTAAACTCGCATAAAGGATTTCCGTCCATGGATTTATTCTTTAGATAAATTCATACCAGGTTTGTCACCAAGTGCATATTTTCTCCCTGAATCAGGATATTTTTCCCTTAAACGGAACCATTCCTGCCAGATTTTCCCCTCTCAGGTCACCCGTTTCCGGGCGCAGAAAG
Organism: Allofournierella massiliensis; assembly: GCF_964241245.1. Taxonomy (NCBI): domain Bacteria; kingdom Bacillati; phylum Bacillota; class Clostridia; order Eubacteriales; family Oscillospiraceae; genus Allofournierella; species Allofournierella massiliensis. Next base: position 24,519 of record NZ_CAXSWZ010000032.1, on the reverse strand, counting down.
GGGGGAGCGCAGCTTCCTGCGCTCCCCCGCTGTAAAACCGATGACCGTATTCGCTCATGCAGCCGGTTCCGCAGTGGGCTCCGGCGTTGCCGCCGCACCGGCTGTATCCGTCTGGGCAGCCTGATCGCCGCCCTCTGCTCCATCGGTCTGTCTGTCCGTTCCCTCATCCGTCTGGGCGGTTCCGTCGCCCTGTCCGGTATCGCCTTCGCCGGCCGGCTCTGTCTGCGCGGAATCGGACGCAGCGGAATCCGAAGCTGTGATGGACCCGGGCGACCAGGTGGGCCGCAGGCTGCCATCCTCCAGCTGATGGGATACATCCAGCGTGCCCTGCTCGGTATCGCCAATCCCCTTGCCGTCCTCATTGTGCAGCAGATAGGCGGCAAATTTGAGCTTATAGTCCAGATTATTAAAGGTACCAAGCAGCACCTTGGCCCGGTTCTGATAGATAAAATACAGCTCATTGGCTTCCCCGAACTGGATGCTGGTGCAGTCATCCTTCAGCTCATAGGTCCAGAGCAGCGCCAACAGCCGGTTCACATCCTCCAGGGGATCGTGCCCGTTCTCTTCGCCCGTTGACGAAGAAGAGGTGGACGCTGTGCTGGAAGTCTGGCTGGAGGAAACACCGGAAGCCGCCGGTGCGGGCGTCGCCGTGGCGTTGGGGGTGGCCAGCTTCAGATAGTAACCGGCCACAGGAGCTTCAATATCCAGCCCCAGCAGTGCGGGCAGGCCTTCGGGCTGCGTTTCCCCAATGGCCATGATCTTGAGCCCGTCGCTCAATGTGAGCCATCCGCTGTCTGACTGGGCACACCAGGTTTCCACCGCAGGTTCCACCCGAATCACCAGCGTGCTGGGCAAGCGACGGCGAATCTCCACCCGTTCCAGATAAGGCAGACTTACCACCATGCTTTTTTCCTTCTGGGCGGCGGAGAACTGGAACATATTTTCACCCACCGGCACACCCAGTGCCCCAAGAATTGCGTCCTCGGTATAAATGCCGGTATTCACCGGGGTGCTTCCGTCCATATTTTCAATGCGGAAGGTCTCCACCTTGAACAGCACCGTGAGCGAGAGAACCACACCGATGCCCACCACCAGAAGCCCCAGAAATGCCATGAGCAGATTTCGGCGGCGACGGCGGCGGCGAAGCTCGCTGTGCGTCAGCCGCCGGGGTGGCCTTACCCGGGCAGTCGTATGTTGACCGGGATAAGGCTGTTCACTGTGGGGATACTGCTGCGTTCCGTGGGGATACCGGGTGTTCTGCCGCCGGTAATCGGGCTGCGGTGCCGAACCCTGCCGCTGCCGGGCCGTCCGGTTTACCGGCTGGGGTTCTCTGCGCCGGGAACCGGTCTGGGGGGCCGGGCGGGTCTGCTGCTGTCGCCTGCCGCCGTCCACAGCCTGAACGCGCCGGGCGCTCTGGCCGCTGTTCTGCGCAGGCTGCCTACCTGAATTTCGCCTGATCTGCCGTTTCGCCACCGGCTCCCCTCCTTTCTTTTGTATTATTTTCCTGAATTATTACTTTTCGTTATTTTTCTGTGCCTTTTCCAACCCCATCAGCTGGGCCAGTTTTGCCCAGATCTTATCCAGACTGTGAGGCTCGGCCAGGCGCTGGGCATTGCTGCCCATCTGAGCCAGGCGCCCCGGCTGGGCCAGCAGCTCCTCCACCATGGTAATGAGCTTTTCGCCGGTGAGATCCTTTTCCTCCACCACCAGCGCGGCTCCGGCCTTCTGCAGCTCCAGCGCGTTGTAGTACTGATGGTTCTCGGCCACGTTGGGGCTGGGGATCAGAATCGCCGCACGGCCCACCGCCTCCAGCTCGGCCAGTGTGAGCGCGCCTGCCCGGCTGATCACCAGATCCGCCGCGGCCAGCAGCTCGGGCATGTTGTTGATATACTCGCTGACCACCAGATTTTCATTATAGGAAAAACCCTTTTCACTGGCCAGATTTTTGAACATCTCCACGCCCCGGCTGCCGGTGGCGTGCAGATGCAGGATGTTGCGGGGCTGCTTCTGCTCCCAGGCGGCCAGATCGGCCACCACCTCGTTGATGCGTCGGGCACCCAGACTGCCACCGAAGCTCAGGATCACGGTGCGATCCCCTGCGTTCAGTTTGGCGCGGGCGGCGGTGCGATCCTGCTGGAAGATTTCCGGCCGCACCGGGTTGCCCACCACCGTGGTCTTTTGGGGTGCGCCCAGCTTTTCCACCGCTGCGGGCACGGCGGCAAAGATTACATCCACATCCTTTGCCAGCAGCTTGTTGGTCACACCGGGGAAGGCGTTCTGCTCATGGATGGCGGTCTTGATGCCCATTTTGGCAGCGCAGCGCACCACCGGGCCGCTCACATAACCGCCGCAGCCGATCACCAGATCCGGCTGCACCTGCCGCATCATGGCCTTTGCCCGGGGCCCGGACAGAGCCAGATGCCACACCGCCTCGATGTTGCGCAGGATATTTTTCGGGGTCAGGCTCCGCTGGATACCGTTTACCTCGATGTGATGGAACGGATAGCCCGCCTGCCCCACCAGCTTATACTCCATGCCCGCCTTTCGGCCGGCAAAATGAATCTCGGCATCCGGGCAATGCTGCTTGATAGCGCCCGCAATGGCGAGTGCCGGGTTGATGTGGCCGGCAGTGCCACCGGCTGCGATCAATACGCGCATGATAAGCACCTCCTTCAAAACATTAAGGGATCAGCGGCGGAAACGTGCATAGGGATCCTCTTCCTCCCGGGCACGCTGCGCCTGCTTTTCCTGTTCGGCCGCGGCTTTTTCGTCGGCCTTCTTCCGGTTGCCTGCCCGGCACACACTCATCACCACACCCATCTGACCCAGCAGCATCAAAAGGCTGGTACCGCCGGAGGAGAAGAAGGGCAGGCTGATGCCGGTGTTGGGGATGGTGTTGGTCACCACCGCCACATTGAAGAGGAACTGGAAGCTGATCTGGGCAATACAGCCCACCACCAGCAGACTGCCGAACCGGTCGGGCGCGTTCCATGCAATCACAATCCCCTGCACAATCAGCAGAAGGAACAGCAGGATGCAGATTACCGCGCCCACAAAACCCAGCTCTTCGCACAGGATAGCGAAAATAAAGTCGTTCTGGGCCTCGGGCAGCCACATGTGCTTCTGCACACTGTTGCCGATGCCCACCCCGAACAGTCCGCCGGAACCGATGGTGTACAGGCTCTGGCCGGTCTGGCGGGTGGAGTCCTGCATATCCGAGAAGGGCTGCAGCCAGCCCTGAAGGCGTTCCGCCACATAGCCGCCGCGGGTAACCAGCAGCAGGGAAATGAGAGTAACCGCCACGCCGCCTGCCAAAAAGAACCAGCGCAGCAGCGCGCCGCCCACCAGCATGATGGACGCGGCAATGCAGCACATCAGGATCATGGCGCTGTGGTGCGGCTCCAGAAGAAGCAGCAGCAGAATGGGCGCCAGCAGAACGCCGGGAAGCAGAATGCTCAGCTTCAGGTTCTGCATGGGGCCCGCACCGGGAAACTGGCCCTCAATCCGTTTCTGATACCGGGCAAACAGATGGGCCAGCAGCAGAATCAGAGCAAATTTTGCAATCTCACTCACCTGAATGGTGGGCAGACCGCTCACGTTGATCCACCGGCGGCAGCCCTTGATGGGCGGCATGAACAGCACCACCACCAGAAGCCCCAGTGTTACAAAATACAGCGGCCAGGCAAACCGGCGCAGCCAGTGGTAATCCACCCGGGAGATGAGCAGTGCCGCCGCCAGACCCACAATTGCGTAAAGTGTCTGGGGGCCCACATATTCATAACTGTTGCCGAACTTGTTCAGCGAGGTGGCGTAACTGGCACTGAACAGAATGATCAGGCCAAACACCTGCAAAATAATCAGGTTGGCCAGAAAGGCTCCGTTCAGCTTGCCGGGATGCTTGTAGAACATGCGCACCGGTGCGCGGCTTGCCTGCCGGGCCTGTCGGGCGGCGCGGCGCATCTGCTCCGCCCGCTGCCGCGTGGCAGACTGTGAACCCGGTGCGCGATAGGTCTGGCGGGCCGTACCGCCGTGCCGTGCCATATCGGTCATGGCCACAGACCTCCTTTTTCAGGGGTACTCAGGCTGCGGGAGCAGCCTGGCAAAGGGATGAAATCAATAATAGAAATAGGCAAAGGTCAGCCCCAGCACAACAAACAGGGCCTCCAGTGCGCTGAAGCTCGCGTCGATCTTCACCTCGCTCCAGCCACGCATCTCGAAGGAGTGGTGGATGGGGGTCATCTTGAAGATGCGCTTGCCGTGGGTCAGCTTGAAGTAGGTCACCTGAATCACCACGGTGGCCGCCTCCCAGATGTAGACCGCACCGAAGAAGAACAAAATCTCCGGCCGGCCCATGGCATAGCCCAGGCCGGCAACCGCGCCGCCCAGGAACATGCTGCCGGTATCGCCCATGAAGGTCTTGGCCGGGTAGAAGTTCCAGATCAGGAAACCGGCCAGCGCACCGGCCAGGGCCGCCGGCAGAATGGACATCACAAACTGGCCCAGGAAGCTCACCAGTGTCAGGAAGCCCAGCATGGACACAAAAGTCACGCAGGAGCACAGGCCGTCGATGCCGTCGGTCAGGTTCACCGCGTTCACCACACCGATGATCAGAATATAGGACAGCGGGTAGAACAGAATGCCAAAATCCACCATGCCGAAGAAGGGCAGGGTGATGCTGGTGCTCAGGGTACCGTTCATCCACAGCCCGGCCAGCAGCGCAGTGGTCACCAGCAGCTGGCCAACGATCTTCTGCCAGGCCCGCAGACCCAGATTACGCTTTTTTACCACTTTGATGAAATCGTCCAGAAAACCGATCAGGCCAAAGCCGAAGGCGGAGAAGATGGCCAGATACAGGCCCCGGGAATCCGGGCCGCCCATCAGCTCGGGGCTGCCGTGCAGCAGGCTGGTGAGGGCCAGGCAGACCGCGAATACGGTGCCCAGAATGAAGCACAGACCGCCCATGGTGGGGGTGCCCTGCTTTTTGTTGTGCCAGGTGGGGCCGATCTCCTTGATGGTCTGCCCGAAGTGCAGCTTATGTAAGAACGGAACAATGAACAGACCGGAGACCGCCGAGATCATAAAACCGCAGGCGGCCGCCAGAATCAGCGCGTAACGTGCCATAGTTTGATTCTCCTCTTAATCGTTTGTTTGGGCTTCGGCATACAGCATCTGAAGCACCTGCTCCAGCCGCATGCCCCGGCTGCCCTTTGCCAGCAGCGCGTCGCCGGGAGCCATCCGGCTCTTCAATGCCTGTGCCGCTTCTTCGTGGGTCTGGCAGCGGGTCACCGCAAGGCCCGCCTTTTCCGCCTCATCGGCCGCAAACCGGCTGGCGGAGCCCAGTGTGACCAGATGGGCCAGGCCGCTTTGTGCCGCCCAGCGCCCCACCTGCCGGTGGGCCTCTTCCTCAATGGAGCCCAGCTCCAGCATATCGCCCAGCAGTGCGAACCGCCGGCCCTTGCAGGGATATTCCCGGAACATGTTCAGGCTGGCGCGCATGCTGTCCGGGCTGGCGTTGTAGCAGTCCTCAATGAACACCCGTCCGCCGTTTTCCACCACCTTCTGGCGCATGCCGGTGGTCTGGTAATCCGCCAGAGCCGCCGCGCAGCGGGCCGCATCCAGCCCCATGCGGGTGGCGGCAGCGTAGGCGGCCAGCGCGTCGTACACGCTGTGCAGCCCCAGCGCGGGGATGGTCACCGCAAAGCTGCCGTGCTCCCGATCCTCCAGCGTGAAGGCCATGCCGTTTTCCAGCGCCTTCACCTTCACCGCACGCACATCTGCCTCCGGTGCGTCCATGCCATACCAGACCGGGCGCAGACGGTCGGGGATCATCCCCTCCCGCCGGGCCATCTGCAGATATTCGTCGTCCGCGTTCAGGGCCAGCGGCGCGCCGTCCGGCAGGCCGGTGCAGATTTCCAGCTTTGCTTTCAGGATATTCTCCCGGCTGCCCAAACTTTCCAGATGGCTCACACCAATGCAGGTGATCAGCCCTGCGCCGGGCCGGGCGGCCCGGCTGAGCCGCTCGATCTCGCCCAGGGCGCTCATGCCCATCTCCACCACCGCATACTCGGTATCGTCGGAAAGGCGGAACAGGGTGTTGGGCACGCCGATCTCGTTGTTCTGATTGCCTTCGGTCTTAATGGTACGGCCAAAGGCGCTGAGAATGGCGTAGCAGAATTCCTTGGTGGTGGTCTTGCCCACGCTGCCGGTGACCCCGATCATTCTGGGGTGAAACAGCATGCGGTAGTTGGACGCCATGCGCACCATGGCGTGGTGGCTGCTGGGGCAAAGCACCAGCTTTTTCTCGGGAACCCCCTCCACCGGATGGTTGGCCACCACATAGGCGGCCCCTTCCGCCACTGCCTTTGCGGCAAAGTCATGGCCGTCCACCCGCTGGCCGGGGAAACATACGAACACGCAGCCCGGGCACACAGCCCGGCTGTCCGTCACCACGGCGGTGATGGTTTCGCTGCCCACCGAACCGGCCTCGGCCAGCCCGGCAAGCAGCATCTTTGCAGGGATCGGCTGCATTGCAACTGCCTCCTTTTGTGTTGTTTGCGCCCGGCGGATTGGCCGGGCGCCTTCCTGTTTTGTTTATCGCGGCAATCAGCCCTCGCCGGTTCCGTCCGTCCCGGCGTCTGTTCCGGAATCCGAGGACGCCGCGTCTGTGGACGCACTGGTGTCCTGCGTCGGGTCGGCCGCAGCCGCAGTGGTGATGGTCACCACCGTGCCCATGGGTGTCTCGGTGCCCGCGGTCACATCCTGACTGGTCACCTGACCGTTCTCGTCACCGCTGATGCGCACATTCAGGCCGGAGCCTGCCAGCATCTGGCTGGCCAGCGCCGCACTCTTTCCGGTCACATCCGGCACCGTTGTTTTGGTGTATTCGGTGCTGTCGGTATACAGATACACCGTGGTACCCGCGGCCACCCTGGTGCCCGCCTCCGGGTACTGGGCCAGCACTGTGTCGCCGCTGCCCACCTTCCGGTGAGCCAGGCCGATCTTGTTCAGCTCCACCTGGGCCAGATCCCACTGGCTGTAGCTGGGATTGTTGGGAGTCACCAGATTGGGCACGGTCACATCGCCGCTGGGCAACAGGCTCTCGTCCATTTCGATGCCCAGATAGGGGGCCACCTCGCTGATGATGTTACCGATCAGCGGGGCGCTCAGCATGGAGCCGTACTCGGTTTCCGCGTGGGGTTCATCCACAAAGGCCAGAATGGCGATCTGCGGATCATCCACCGGCAGCACCGCCAGAAAGCTGGAAACCTTCTCGTAGGTGCCGTCCTCACGGGGGTCCTGATCCAGCTTTTCACTGGTACCGGACTTGCCGCCGATGTGGTAGCCCGCCACATAGGCGTTGCGGCCGGCAGCGCCGGCAGCGCCGTAATCCACCACGCCCTCCATCATCTTCAGCACCTGCTGCGAGACCTCCTCGCTGATGACCTGGCGCTTGATGGCGGGCTCGGTCTGCTGCACCACATTGCCCTCCTGATCCACGATCTTATCCACAATGTAGGGCTGAACCAGATAGCCGCCGTTGGCGATGGCCGCCACCGCGGTGATCATCTGAATCGGGGTCACCTTCTGGGCCTGACCGAAGCTGGTGGACGCCAGGTCGATCAGGGTCATGCTGTCCTCCGGGTGGTAGGAGACGCCCGCGTATGGGGCCTGCTCCGCCGGCAGGTCGATGCCGGTCTTTTCGGTAAAGCCGAAGGCATTGTAGTAGTCCGAGAAGGTTTCAATGCCCATCTTCTCAGCCTCATGGATGGTGGCGATGTTGCAGCTGTTGTACAGCACCTTGCCCATATCCTGCCACTGGTGGTTGGCTCCTTCGGCACAGGAATAGGGTTTGGTTCCGGGCAGCACCTGATAGCTGCCGCCGCAATAATAGGTGGTGCCGGGCGTGCTCACACCGGAATCCAGTGCGGCGGAGGTGGTGATCAGCTTGAACACCGAGCCGGGGGTATACAGGTCGGTAATGGCCTTGTTCTTCCACTGGCGCTGGCGTTCCTGGCCCTGCACCTGGGTGTATTCTTCATCGGACAACCCCTCCAGCAGGGCAGCCCGCTCCGGATCGTAGATGGTCATGGGGTCGTTGGGGTCAAAATCCGGCTTGGTGGCCATGGCCAGAATCGCGCCGGTGTTCACATCCATCACGATTACCACGCCGCGCTCGGATACGTTGTTCACCTTCACCGAGTTTTCCAGATATTTTTCCGCAATGGCCTGGATGTTGGCATCCAGCGTGAGCACCAGACTGTTGCCGTCCTGCGCGGGATATTCCTCCCGCTCGTCGTTGGCAATTTCGGCACCCAGACCGTTCTTGATGCTCACCAGACGGCCGGGGGTACCGGCCAGCGTTTCTTCATAATAGGCTTCCAGCCCATAAAAGCCGTAACCGTCTGCGTGCATGAAGCCCAGCACACTGGCGGCAAACGCCCCGTAGGGATATTCCCGCTTGGTGTCCTGCGTGACGGTGATGGGCAGACTGTTCTCGCTGGCGTATTCCTTGATCTGGTCTGCGATGGGCTTATCCACCTGCCTGGCCAGCACCTCGTACTGGCTCTCGGTGTCGATCAGCTTTTCGTACACCTCGTTCTCATCCAGACCCAGCATGCCGGCCACATCGGCGCTCACGGTGCGCACCCGCTCAGCCCGGCGCTCCTCGGCGGGGCGTTCATCGCCCTCTTCCGCCTTGGGGGCGCTGATCTGGCTGGGGTCGGCAGCGATGGTCCACACGATGCTGCTCTTGGCCAGCACCTTGCCGTTGGCGTCGTAGATCTGGCCGCGGGTGGGGGTCACGGCCACATCCTTCAGCTGCTGGTTGGCAGCCTGGATGCGGTATTCATCGTGCATGGCGATCTGCAGCCAGGCCAGGCGGCCGATCAGAATCGCCGCGCCGGCCGTGAACGCCCCCGCCAGAAGCCAGTAACGCAGCAGGCTGCGCCTGCTCTTTTTCTTCTGGGGATCCTGTGGCCCATTTTGCGGATTGTTCATTCTTGCCATGGCAGTATTTCCTTAGTTTGCTTCAAAGTCATTCGCCGCACAAAAAAGGGGGATGATTTTGGTCGAAGCCCCCTGATAATCGAAAAAGCGTGCGCGGCGGCACGCTTTTTCCATTTGCGGTCAGGGATCCAGGTGATCCATCAGGCGCAGAAATCCGTTGTTCAGCAGATCCAAAACGCGCTGCCAACCGCTCTCCGGCCGCTGGATGGTGCTCTCGTTTTCCAGTGTCACATAGGTGATCTGGCTTTTGTCCAGCTTCATCAGCCCAAGCTGCGCGGCAATCTGCTCCACGTTTTTCAGGTTGGTCTTGCTGTCCAGCACGCCGGAGAGATAGTTGTAATCGCTCTGGGCGTTGACCAGCTGCTGGTTTGTTTTCTGGATCTGGGTGGTCAGCTGGGTAATGGTGGCCTGGCTTTGCAGCAGGCCCACGGTAAGCATGGCCATCACGCAGCTTACCGCAACCGTTTTACAGGCCTGAGCGCTGATCTTCATGGCCTGCTTTTTGCCCCGTACTGCCCGCATTCTTGGCTTTACGTCCAGTGGCCGGTCCGCAAAGCGCTCCAGTTCATAGGCCGCCTGTGCCATGCGCGCTCACCTCCTTTTTGGTTCCTTGCGTTTTTGGTTTCCCGGCTCCCCTTTGCCGGTGCGGGCGAGGGTTACTCGCCCAGCTTTTCAATGACCCGCAGCTTGGCGGAACGGCTGCGCCGGTTTTCCTCCAGCTCAGCGGCCGTTGCCTCAATGGGCTTGCGGGTAATGAGCTTTCCTTTTGCCTTGCCCCCGCACACACAGACCGGATATTCCGGCGGGCAGGTGCAGGCGGTGGCCCACTGGCGGAATTTGTTCTTCACCAGCCGATCCTCCAGCGAATGGAAGGTAATGATGGCGAAGCGCCCGCCGGGAGCCAGCAGATCAAAAATTTCGTCCATGCCCTGGCTGAGCACGTCCAGCTCGCTGTTCACCGCGATGCGCAGTGCCTGAAAACTGCGCCGGGCGGGATTTTTATCCTTGCGGCGCACCGCCGGGGGCAGCGCGCTGGCAATGGCGTCGGCCAGCTGCAGGGTGGTTGCGAAGGGGGTTTCCTCCCGGCGCTGCACAATGCGCCCGGCAATGGCCCAGGCATAGGGCTCCTCACCGTATTCCCGCAGAATGCGGGCCAGCTCTTCCCGGCTGGCGGTGTTCACCAGATCCGCGGCGGTGGGGCCGCTCTGGCTCATGCGCATATCCAGCGGCGCGTCCTGCCGGTAGGAAAAGCCCCGGGAGGCGTCGTCCAGCTGGTGGGAGGATACCCCCAGATCCAGCAGGGCGCCGTTGATTTTTTCAATGCCCAATCCATACAGGGCGCTGCGAGCGTTGCAGAAATTGGTCTGCACCAGCGTGGCGGGCAATCCCTCCAGCGCCTTGCCCGCTGCCTCGATGGCATCCGGATCCTGATCCAGACTGACCAGCCGGCCGGTGGTAAGCCGCCGGGCGATCTGACTGGAATGGCCGCCGCCTCCGGCGGTTCCGTCCAGATAGATGCCGGTCGGATCGATGGCCAGCCCCTCCAGACATTCATTTAAAAGCACGGGGATGTGGCTGAATTCCATGTGCGTTCCCCCTTATAGTTCCAGTTCTTCCATGGCGGCTTCCAGCTGCTCGCTGCCAAAGCCCGCCTGTTTTTCCTGCCATGCAGCGGTGTCCCAGATTTCGGCGTGCTTGCCCACGCCGATGATGGTCACATCCTTCTGCAGGCCCGCGTGGGTGCGCAGGCTGGGCGAGATGAGCACCCGGCCCTGTTTGTCCGGAGTGACCTCGGTGGCCATGGCAAAGAGGAACCGCTGAATCTCGCGGGTCTTGACCATGCTCTTGCCCTGCAGCTTTTCGCAGATGAGCTGCCATTCGCTCTCCGGGAAGGCGACCAGGCAGTTGTCCATCCAGCGGGTGATCACAAATACCTGACCCATCTGCTCCCGAAAGCGCGCCGGGAAATTCAGGCGGCCCTTTTCGTCGATGGCATAGTTGTACTCGCCCATCAACATACGGCGCCGCCCCCTTTCCGGTTTATGGGGCGGGGGATCTGCCCATCGGCTCCACCTGTGTGGAAAACTCTCCACTTTCCCCCACTTCTCCCCACTGTATCAATTATTATACGTTACCCCCACTTTAATTGCAAGATATAGCGCCGAAAAAGAATCGTGAAAAATCTCGCTGGAAAGCTGGTTTTTCGCGCTCTGACTGCATATTTTTCCTGTTTTGTGCATTCTTTCCGATCCGGAGCAAAATCCGGCCCTTTCCCGGCCACTGGCGGCCGCTTTTTCACCGGGTTTTCCACACTGCCGGGCAAAGAAAAGCCCCGCGTCCTGCCGGTCTGGCAGGGCACGGGGTCTGAATGCTGACAAAAAAGATCAGCCGTTGTTGTTTTTTGCATTCTGGCGCAGGTTGGCGCGCACGGTTTTGACCTCCGCCGCGTTGCGGGCCAGCTGCTCCTCGGTAATGCGCAGCATGTTTTCGCAGTAATCGGTCACGGTGGTGCGCATCTCGCGGGACTGGCTCTGCGCGCTGGAGAGGATCTCCGCTGCGCGCTGCTGAGCAGCCCGTACGATCTGCTCTTCGCCCACCAGCACCCGGGCCCGGTCTTCGGCCTTCTTCACGATGGCCTCGGCCTCTCGCTTGGCGCTGGCGATGATGTCCGCCCGGTCGTTTACGATGGCCTTGGCCTGACGGATCTCGGTGGGCATATTCAGGCGCACCTCGTCGATGATGTCCCGCATTTTGTCAATGTCCACCATCCGCTTGCTGCCGGAGAACGGCAGGCCGGAGGCCTCTTCCATGGTTTCTTCCATCAGATCCAGCAACTCGTCGATGTTCATTCTTCTCGCTCCTTTTCATAGCGGGTCACCAAAACGGTGCCGTAACGGTATTGTTTTTTCTTGCAAAGGCCCTCGCACTCGTCCGGCAGGCTGGCTGCCAGCTCGCTCTCGCAGAGAACCGTGCCGCCGGGGGCGGTCACCCGCGCCACCTGAGGCAGGATCTGGGCCAGCGTGTCATGGCGGTAGGGCGGATCCAGCAGCACAATGTGGAACTGCTCCCCGCAGCTGGCCAGAAATGTATCCGCTCTGGTGTTGCGAATCCGGCTCTGGGCCTGCACACCGGCGGCCTTGCAGTTCTGCTCCACAATGCGCACCGCACCCCGATCCTGATCCACAAACACGCAGCTGGCCGCGCCGCGGCTCAGCGCCTCGATGCCCAGCTGCCCGCTGCCTGCGAACAGATCCAGCACCTTTGCCCCCGGCAGGATGAACTGCAGGGCACTGAACATGCCCTCCTTCACCCGGTCCACCGTGGGCCTTGTAATATCTTCTCCCGGCAGGGCCGCCAGCTTTGTTCCCCGGGCAGAGCCTGAGATCACACGCATGGGGGTCCACCTCCCTCTTGTCATCCATTTGTTTTTTCCATTATGGCCCGCACCGGCCGCTTTGTCAAGCAAAATACCCCGGACAGGGTGGGCCGATTCAGCCTTTTTTCGGGCGCAGCATCTCCAGAATCCGGTCCACCGCAGCAGCGTCACAGCCGTTCCAGAGCGTTCCGTCCACCTGAATGTTGGGCCCCTTGCCGCACTGCTTGAAGCAGTTCTGGGTGCGCAGCACCGCGGTGCCCTCGGGCAGCTGGGCCAGCCCCTTTTTCAGCCGGTCCATCAAAGCGGCGTTCTTCGCACCGCAGCGCCCGCCGCTGCACACCACAATTTCATGGGCGGCGGCCCCCAGCTTCAGGCTGGGATACAGCCGGATCAGCTTTTCCAGCAGGGGCACCTTGTAGCCGGTGCAGATGGAGATGGTCTCCAGTGCCTGGGGCGGAATGTGACCGTAGATTTCCTGGGTCTCCCGCAGCAGAGCCACGGTATCCTCCTGCTCCAGTGTGGGGCGGCTGCCCTTGCGGCCGGCGTAATACTCCGCGGCCTCGGCAAAGCGTTCGTGTAATGTGTTCTGATCCATGGATCAATCCTCCGTTTGGGGGTGAAAATAGTCGTAGATGGTCTGGGCGGCCTTCTGCCCCACACCCCTGGCATTGGTCAGCTCGTCCACACCGGCCTCGCGCACCGCACCCACCGATTTGAAGTGGGCCAGCAGCGCCTTGGCGGTGGCGGGCCCCACGCCGGGAATGGCGGTCAGACTGGAAGCATAGGCCTTTTTCTTCTGGTTCTGCCGCTGATAGGCGATGGAGAACCGGTGCACCTCGTCCTGAATGGAGGAGATGAAGGTGAAGATGTTCCGGTGCATGCTGATGGCAATCTCTCCGCCGTCTGCGGTCACGATGGCCCGGGTGCGGTGGTGATCGTCCTTCACCATGCCGAACAGGGGTACCGCCGCCAGAGCGGTACCTGCCAGCGCCGCCTTCACCGCGCTCACCTGGCCCTTGCCGCCGTCCAGCAGAATCACACTGGGCAGCACCGAGAACTGGCCCGCCGTGCCCTTTTCGTACTCGGCGGCCCGGCGGCTCAGCGCCTCGGCCATGCTGGCGAAGTCGTCGGTGCCGGCCACGGTGCGCATCTTGAAGCGCCGGTAGCCGCTTTTCTTGGGGCGGCCGTTTTCAAACACCACCATACCGCAGACGCTGGTGCCCTCGCCCCAGTTGGAGATATCGTAGCTTTCGATCACCGCCGGCGGCTCGGGCAGGCCCAGCACCGCAGCGGCCTCGTCCAGCAGGCGCTGGCTGCGGTCGGTACGGCCGCTCTCCCGGGCAAGGCGCTCCACCGCGTTGGTGTAGGCCATGCTCACCAGCTTGGCGGTGTCGCCCCGCTGCGGCACATACAGCTGCACCTTTGTGCCCCGGGTCTTCTCCAGCAGCTGGGTCAGGGCCTCGTGGCTCTCGGGCAGCACATCCACCGCAATGACTTTGGGGATCTCCTCCCCATCCAGATAATAGCGGGGCAAAAATTCCTCCCGCAGAGCATCCAGATCGGCGGTGCCCCGGAACAGAAGCTCCCGTTTGTCGGTCAGGCGGCCGGTGCGGTAGCGCAGGATGGCGGCGCAGCTGTTCTGCCCGGCTCCGGCGAAGGCGATCACATCCATCTGGGTGCTCTCGTCCACCACCACCTTCTGCCCGGCCGACACCTTTTTGATGGCGGCAATCTGATCCCGCAACAGGGCGGCCTGCTCAAAGTCCAGTCGCTCGGCGGCCTCCTCCATGCGCTGCTCCAGCGTTTTCACAATGTCCTTTTTACCGTAGCGGATCAGCCGGATGGCCCCCTGCACCGCCTCGTTGTAGGTTTCCTTGCTGATCTTGCCGCTACACAGGGCCATACACTTGCCGATGTGAGCGTTCAGGCAGGGCCGCCCCTTGCCAATCTCCTGGGGGAAGCGCCGGTTGCACCGGGGCAAAAGGAAGGCATCCTGCGCGGTTTCCACCATCTGGCGCACCGCAAAGCTGCTGGTGAAGGGGCCGATGTACTCCGCCCCGTCCTCCTCCTTTTGCAGCGCCGCCGAGATGCGGGGATATTCCTCTTTGGTGATCTTCACATAACTGTAGCCCTTGTCATCCTTCAACAGGATGTTGTACTTGGGGGTGTGGGCCTTGATCTGGCTTGCTTCCAGCACCAGTGCCTCGAACTCGCTCTGGCAGACGATCACATCGAAGTTGAAGGCATGTTCGATCATCTGGGTGACCTTGGCGTCGTGGGGAACGCCCTCCCGGAAATACTGGCTCACCCGGGTGCGCAGCCGCTTGGCCTTGCCGATGTAGATGATTTCATCCCGCTTGTCCCGGATGATATAGACCCCCGGCAGCAGGGGCAGCATCTTCGCCTTTTCGTGCAGTTCAGCCTTGGTCATGGCAGGGGTCCTCCTTTGGGGCGGCGGAGCGCTTTGCCGGCCCATTTTATTCAGTATGCCCCGCTTTGGGGCAAAAGCAGAAAAAGGGCGGGTCTTGCACAACCCGCCCTTTGATTTATGAAAGCAAAGAAATTACTCGGCGAAACCGGAGTTTACCAGCTTTACCAGGCCTTCCACGGCAGCCTGCTCGTCGGCGCCGTCGGCGATGATGCGGATGGTGGTGCCGCCCACGATGCCCAGGCTCAGAACGCCCAGCAGGCTCTTGGCGTTAACGCGGCGCTCTTCCTTCTCAACCCAGATGGAAGACTTGTACTCGTTGGCCTTCTGAATGAAGAAGGTAGCAGGACGGGCATGCAGGCCGACTTTGTTCTCAACGGTAACTTCTTTAACAAACATGATTCATTCGCTCCTATTTCTAAAATTAGATGGGCTTCTGATTGTTATAATAGCCCATTCTTACCCGATTGTACAGTGCATTTGTGCAATTTTGTCAGTTTTCCGAATCCACAAAATACCGGAAACGTTTCTTTGTGCAAATCAACCACTTAGTTTTCAACAATCTCATGAGAAATCCCGAAAGTTTTCAACAAAATCAGTATCAATTACTTTTTGTGGCTCTGATTATGCTCATTTTGGTACGCTTCGTACAAATCCGGGCGGCGGGTACGGGTGCGTTCCAGACTCTGCTCGCGGCGCCATTTGTCTATATTGCCATGGTGACCGCTGAGCAATATCTCTGGAACTCTTTTTCCCCGCCACTCCTCCGGGCGGGTGTACTGGGGATACTCCAGCAGGCCGTTCCAGTGGCTTTCATCCTGATAGCCCTCCGGCTGAGCCAGCACGCCGGGCTGCAGGCGCAGCACACTGTCCGCCACCACCAGCGCGGCCAGCTCACCGCCGGTGAGCACATAGTCTCCGATGCTGATCTCCTCGTCCGCCAGCTCCTCAATCACCCGCTCGTCCATGCCTTCGTAATGGCCGCAAACCAGAAGAAGGCTGTCGTATTCAGCCAGGCGCTTGGCGGTCTCCTCCGAGAAGGGCTGGCCCGCCGCGGTCATAAATATAATATGCGGCCGCTGACGGCCCTGTTCCTCCACCTGACGGATGATATCCTGGCAGCAGTCATAGATGGGCTGGGCGTTCATCACCATGCCGCAGCCGCCGCCGTAGGGGTAGTCGTCCACCTGCTTCTGCCGGTTCAGGGTGTAGTCCCGGATCTGATGGCAGTGGGTTTCGATATAGCCTCGCTTTGCGGCCCGGCCCAGGATGCTTTCGTCCAGCACCCGCTGGCACATCTCCGGGAACAGGGTCGCCACATCCACACGCATCATACCTGATCACCATTTTCCGCTTCGCCGAACATGCCCGGAATGGGGCTGACCAGCACCTTGCGGTCCTCAATGCAGATTTTTACCAGGAAGGGCTTCACCGCCGGGAACAGGGCAGTGGAACCATCCGGGCAGGCAACCGTATAAATATCCTGTGCGCCGGGGTGGCTCACCTGAGTGATCTCGCCGTAGTCGCGGCCGCTCTGTGCATCGATCAGGCGGCAGCCCAGCAGGTCCGCCTG
Organism: Allofournierella massiliensis; assembly: GCF_964241245.1. Classification (NCBI taxonomy): domain Bacteria; kingdom Bacillati; phylum Bacillota; class Clostridia; order Eubacteriales; family Oscillospiraceae; genus Allofournierella; species Allofournierella massiliensis. The sequence continues at coordinate 8,136 of NZ_CAXSWZ010000032.1, read as the reverse complement.
AAAATAATGGCCCCGGGGCAGCTTTGCATCCGCCCGGTCGATGTAGAACACCTGGCCCACCAGCGCGCGGGCGGCATCCATGTCGTTCACACCTTCAAAGGTAACCAGCGCCATGTTCTTGTGGGCGCGCACCCTGGTCACGGCAATGGGGTTCTGCCCCTGCGGGCCCCGGTACAGCCGCTTGAACCGGCCCAGAAATGCCGCGTCGTCGCACCAGAGCTCCACCTTCACTTCGCCCGCCACTCCGTGAGTGGTCACGGCCTTGCAGACTTCCAGATACTGCTGCATCTTGTTTCTCTCCTTTTGTGTGGGGCTGGGCCGCTTCGCCCGCCCGGTGACAGGAGCAATCCCGCCTCACCCGAGCCCCTGGGCGCAAATGGTGCGGCCTTGCCCATGCAAAAAAACAGGGCCACTTGCACAGAAGCTGGCAAGTGGCCCTGTTTGTGTGGTTTTGTTCTCCCGAAGGTCAGTCGATCTCTACCATGACCTTTTCGCCCTTGCGAACGGCGGCAGCCCGCATTACAACGCGGATGGCCTTGGCGATACGGCCCTGTTTGCCGATCACCCGGCCCATGTCGTTCTCAGCCACGCTCAGGTGGTAAACGATGGTGCCGTCCTCACGGGGGGCGTCCACGGTAACGGACACAGCGTCCTTATCGTCGACCAGGCCCCGGGCAACTGCCAGCAACAGCTCCTGCATAGGGTTGCCCTCCCTTTAAGACTGATTACAGGATCTCGTTCTTCTTCAGCAGCTCACGAACGGTGTCGGTGGGCTGAGCGCCGTTGGCGATCCACTTCTTGGCCTTCTCGGCGTCGATGTTCACAACGCTGGGCTCCTTGGTGGGATCGTAGTAGCCAATCTCCTCGATGAAGCGGCCGTCACGGGGGAAGCGGCTGTCAGCAACAACAACGCGGTAGAAGGGAGCTTTCTTGGCGCCCATGCGGCGCAGACGGATCTTAACTGCCATAGTGGTAAACCTCCTGATGTTTGGGGCCCCGGTTCGGGGCGTTTTGATTGTTATATTGTATCAAACCCGCCCTTTTGGGGGCTGCGGGTCATACCGTAAAAAGCGGCGCGTTTTTTCGCGCTTACATGCCGCGCAGGCGGCGGCCGAAGGCCTTGGGGTTCTTTTTCATCTGCTTCATCATCTTCTGCATCATCTCAAACTGGCGAAGCAGCTTGTTCACCTCTTCCACGCTGGTACCGCTGCCGGCGGCAATGCGGCGCTTGCGCTTGGGGTTGATGATGCTGGGCTTCTCCCGCTCGGCGGGGGTCATGCTGTGGATGATGGCCTCGATGTGCACGAACACCTTTTCGTCGATGTCGTCCGGGTTGATCTTGTTGCCGCCGGGAAGCATGGAGACCAGCGACGCAACGCCGCCCATCTTCTTCATCTGGGCCAGCTGGTCCAGCATGTCGTTCATGTCGAACTTGTTCTCCATCATCCGCTTGGCGGTCTCGGCGGCTTTCTTCTCGTCCTGCAGATCCTGCGCCTTCTCGATCAGGGTGAGCACGTCGCCCATACCCAGGATTCGGCTGGCCATGCGGGCCGGATGGAAAACCTCCAGATCGTCCAGCTTTTCGCCGGTGCCCTGGAACTTGATGGGCTTGCCGGTAACGGCCTTGACGCTGAGCGCCGCGCCGCCACGGGTATCGCCGTCGGTCTTGGTGAGAATGATGCCATCCACCGCCACAGCCTCATTGAAGGCCTTGGCCACGTTTACCGCGTCCTGACCGGCCATGGCGTCCACCACCAGCAGAACCTCGTCCACCTCAACGGCTTCCTTGATGCGGCCCAGCTCATCCATGAGCTCCTGATCCACATGCAGTCGGCCGGCGGTATCCAGAATCACGATATCGTTGCCGTAGTCCTTTGCGTGGGCGATGGCCTTTTTGGCGATGATCTCGGGCTTTTCGGTGCCCATGGTGAACACCGGAACCCCCGCCTGCTTGCCCACCACCTGCAGCTGATCGATGGCCGCGGGGCGGTAGATATCGCAGGCCACCAGCAGCGGGCGATGGCCCTGCTTGAGGAACCATTTGCCCAGCTTGGCGGCGTGGGTGGTTTTACCGTTACCCTGCAGACCGCAGAGCATGAGCACCGTGGGAGGCTTGGACTTGATGTGGATGCGCGCGGCCTCGTTGCCGCCCATGAGCTCGGTGAGGGATTCGTTTACGATCTTGATGACCTGCTGGGCGGGGGTCAGGCTTTCCATGACCTCCTGGCCCATGGCCCGCTCGGTGACCCCGGCGATGAAGTCCTTGGCCACCTTATAGTTTACGTCGGCCTCCAGCAGGGCGGTGCGAACCTCACGCATGGCGGCCTTGATGTCCGCCTCGGTGAGCTTACCCTTGCCCCGCAGCCGTTTGAACACGCCCGAAAGACGTTCGGAAAGAGATTCAAAGGCCATGTCGTTGTCCTTTCGTTGTGTGCTTATTCGCTGATCTGCCCGATGATCTCGAGCATCCTGCGGGCGGAATCATCGATGCGCTTGTTCGGCGTGTAGCCGTTGGCGTTTTCAAACTGAATGTCCCGCGCAAGGCTCTCCAGCTGACTGATTCCCTGCTGGACCGCCCGGTAGCGCTTTGCAAAGCCCACCTTTTCCTCCAGCTCCAGAATGATCCCTTCGCCCCGCTTGATGGAATCCCGCACGCCCTGCCGGGTGATGCCGAAGTTATCGGCAATCTCGGCCAGCGACAGATCATCGTTATAATACTGCTCCATCACGTCGCGCTGCTTTTCGGTGAGCACGTCGCCGTAAAAATCCAGCAACAGTGAAATCTCAAGATTTTTCGCCACCGAAAACGCCTCCTCGCCGGGGTGCCGGGCCCTGTAAAGTGTTTTACCTTTTCGTAAAGCGTTTTGCTTTACAGTTTGCTATTATAACAGAGGCTGCGCGGCGCTGTCAAGGGGAATTTCCCGCAAAAAACGTTCTTTTTTCCGCCGGTTCGCACCGGGCATGACTTTGCAGGCGGAACGTGCTACAATAAAGGCAGAAAGCTGCGGGCTGCGTCCCCTTCTTCGCCCTGTTGTTTCCCCTCTTTCCTATATATAATAGAAAGGCAGGCGTTTGCGATGACCGGAATCAACGAGACCTATTATCAGCAGCTCACCCGCTGCCCCGTGGTGGCCCTTGGCGGCTATGCGGCAAAACACGACCTTCCCGGCAAGCTGTATGCCTGCCTGTTATTCGACGGGCCCACCGGCACCGGCAAGGACGCACTGGCCATCGCCATGATCCGCCTTGCCACCCAGCGGGGCGAGCTGAAGGAGGGCCAGCCCATTGTGGAAACCGGCTGCGGCGCTTTTGCGGCGGCGCTGGCCATTGCCGCCGGGCGCAGCGGTCACCCGCTCACGCTGGTGGTACCGCCGGCACTGGAGCCGGAGCGGGAACGGTTTCTGCAGGGGCTGGGGGCCCGGCTGCGGCCCTGCTACGAACGCCCCTCCGGGCAGGAGGGCATGGACATTCTGGCCCGCCGCATGGCTCAGGAACAGGGCGCCTACTACATGAACTATCTGGCCAGCGAGGATAACCCGGAATACCACCGGCGCATCACCGGCCCCGCCATCTTAAAGGCCACCGACAGCGGCAATCTGATCGATGCCATCGTGGCCGGGGTGGGCAGCGGCGGCACTGTGACCGGCGTGGGCGAATATGTAAAGGCCTGGACCAACCACATCCGCATGGCGGCGGTGGAGCCCTACGAATGCCAGGCCATCGGCGGCGGATTTCTGGCGCCCCACGGCATTCCCAACATCGGCTTCGGCTTCGTGCCGGAAAACTACAACCCTTATGTGGTGGATCTGGTTCTGGCAGTAACCACCGGTGAGGCGGTGCAGGCCGCCCGCGAGGTGCTGCTCACCGACGGTATTCCCGCCGGGCCCAGCGCCGGGGCCACTCTTTACGCCGCCCGCACCCTGCTGGAGCGGGGCAAGAGCAAGAGCGCCCTGTGCATCTTCCAGAGCCGTCAGGTCTACGCCTGAACCACCAAACAGAACCGACCGGAAAAGAGGATTTATTGCATGTACGACGAACTCACCGAAGTGGACATCCGGAAAATGCAGGAGGAGATCGAACACCGCATTCTTGTGGTGCGCCCTCAGTGCCTGGAGGACGTGAAGATCGCCCGCTCCTACGGGGATCTGAGCGAAAACTTTGAATACAAGGAGGCCAAACGCCAGAAAAACCGCAACGAGAGCCGCATCCGCTACCTGCAGCGGATGATCAAGACCGCCAAAGTGGTCAAGTCCGACCATGCCGAGGGCTCGGTGGGCCTGTTTGACAAGATCACCCTGTACTTCCCCGAGGACGAAGAGGAGATGGTGGTCAAGCTGGTGACCACTCTGCGGGTCAACGCGGACAGCGGCCTGATCAGCCGGGAGTCCCCTCTGGGCCGGGCCATTTTCGAAAAAAAGGTGGGCGATACCGTGCAGGTGGAGGTGCGCCCCGGCGTGAGCTATCCGGTGACCATCCGTGCCATCGAGCCCAGCGATGATGACGCTTCCCTGCCCATCAGCCAGTATTGATCAGAACAAACAAAAAAGGCCGCCGCGCCTCCCCAAATCGGGAAGCGCGGCGGCTGTTTTTGTTTGTGTTTTCTGACCGGATTACTTGCCGCGGATCACACGGCCCAGCTGGATCAGCAGGGTGGGCGCAAAGGCCAGACCCAGAATCTGCAGATACTGGATGCCGCTGAGGGCGGTCACCGCGAACAGGCTTTCCAGCACGGGAATCACCAGCACGGCGGCCAGCAGCACCACGCCGCCGGCAAAGGCCATCAGCGAGTACTTGTTGCTGCCAAGACCCAGCTTGAAGATGGACTCGGTGCCCCGGCAGTTGAAGCCGTGGAACAGGCGGGCCAGCGTCAGGGTGGCGAAGGCCATGGTGCTGGCCATGGCGGCGCCGCCGGCGGACAGCCCCAGATAGAAGGCAGTCATGGAGGCAACGGCGATCAGGGCACCCTGCCACAGGATCTTGAACATGAGGGGCTTATCCAGAATGGAGGCCTTGGGATCGCGGGGCTTCTGGTCCAGCAGACCCTTGCGGGCGGGCTCCATGCCCAGCGCGATGGCGGGCAGGCTGTCGGTGAGCAGGTTGATGAACAGCAAATGCACCGGCTGGAAGGGCACGGGCAGCGCCATCAGCGAAGCGTACAGCACCGCCAGAATACCGGCCATATTGCCGGACAGCAGGAACTGAATGGCGTTCTTGATGTTGGTGTACACGCCGCGGCCGTTCACCACCGCCTTCACGATGGTGGCGAAGTTGTCGTCCGCCAGAATCATGGCGGCGGCATCCTTGCTCACCTCGGTGCCGGTGATACCCATGGCCACGCCCACATCCGCCTTCTTCAGGGCGGGGGCGTCGTTCACGCCGTCGCCGGTCATGGCGGCAATGCAGCCCCGGCGCTGCCAGGCGGAGACGATGCGGATCTTGTGCTCGGGGGAAACACGGGCATAAACCGAGATGTGCGGCAGCTTTTCATCCAGCTCGTCGTCGGTCATGGCGTCCAGCTCCACACCCTCCAGGGCGATGTCGCCTTCCTCAAAGATGCCGATCTGCTTTGCGATGGCAGTGGCGGTGACCTTGTGGTCGCCGGTGATCATTACGGTGCGGATGCCGCCCCGCTTTGCGTCGGCCACGGCCTGCTTGCTCTCCTCACGGGGCGGGTCGATCATGGACACCAGACCCACGAAGGTGAAATCGTTCTCATCCTCCAGGGTGAGCTCACGCTCCGCGTCCATCTCGCGGCAGGCAAAGGCCAGCACGCGCAGGCCGTTTTCGGAGAACTCCTCATTCGCCCGGGTAATGGCGGTACGCATCTCGTCGGTCAGGGGCACAACGCCCTTGGCAGTAAGCAGCCGGTTGGAACGGGCCAGCAGCACATCCATGGCGCCCTTGGTCAGCAGCATGGGCTTGCCGTTCACCCGATGCAGGGTACTCATCAGCTTGCGGTCAGAGTCGAAGGCCAGCTCGCCCAGACGGGGGAACTGACTGCGCACGCTGTTTGCGTCGGTCTGGTGCATGCCGCCCCAGTTTACCAGCGCAATCTCAGTGGGATCGCCCACCGAAGCGCCGCTGGCAGCATCCACGGTGGCATCGCTGGCCAGCAGGCCGATCTTCATCAGCAGCTCCTGGGCCGGGTCGCTCATGTCGGCATTGGCGTCCTGCACCAGCTTGCCGTCCGCCCAGATCTGCTGCACGGTCATCTTGTTCTGGGTCAGGGTACCGGTTTTATCCGAGCAGATCACCTGCACCGAACCAAGGCTTTCCACCGCCTTGAGCTCCTTGATGATGGCGTTCTGACGGGCCATCTTCTGGGTACCCATGGCCAGCACGATGGTCACGATGCTGCTGAGCGCCTCGGGAATGGCGGCCACCGCCAGCGCCACGGCGAAGAGCAGCGAATCCAGCAGCCCCATGCCGCTGCGGAACATGGACAGGCAGAACACCACGGCACAGATGGCCAGAATGGCTGCGGCCAGCTTGCCGGAGAAGTCGTCCAGGCTCTTCTGCAGGGGGGTCTTGCGCTGCTGGGTCTGGTTCATCAGTTCCGCGATGTGGCCCAGCTCGGTGTTCATGCCGGTGCCGGTAACCACCATCACCGCACGGCCGTAGGTGACCAGCGAGCCGGAGAACACCATGTTCTTCTGGTCGCCCAGCGCAGTCTTGCCGGCGGGAAGGGCCTCAGCGGTCTTTTCCACCGCCTCGGATTCACCGGTCAGCGAGCTTTCGTTCACCTTCAGGGAATAGCATTCCAGCAGACGGCCATCGGCCACCACCAGATCGCCCGCTTCCAGATACACGATGTCGCCGGGAACCACCTTGGGGCCCGCCACTTCCTGGCGCACACCGTCCCGCAGGACCTTGGCCACCGGGGCGGACATGGCTTTCAGACTTTCCAGGCTCTTTTCCGCCTTCAGATACTGCACCGTGCCCAGCACCGCGTTCATGATGAGCACCGCGAAGATCACCAGTGTGCTCTCCACATTGCCGGACACCATGGAGATCACTGCCGCCACGGCCAGAATAAAGACCAGCAGATCCTTGAACTGTTCCAGAAATACCACCAGCGGGCTTTTCTTTTTGCCCTCGGCCAGCTGGTTGGGGCCGTGCTCCTCCAGCCGCCGGGCGGCTTCCTGCGCAGTCAGGCCGTTAGCGGTGGCCTTTACCTGCTCCAGGGTTTGCGGAACGGTTTTGTCGAAATAAGTCTGTTCCATCATTTTTCTCCCTTTCTTTTTTGCCCGTTTACCCGGCGGGAAGTCTTTTTTCGCAAAAGAAAGAAGACTTCCCGACAGCACGCGCAAAGCGTTGCTGTCGAAAAGTCTTGTTACCGACTCGTTAAGAAGCGGCGCACCCTGCCAGGCCTTTTCAGGCCGTGATGTTGACAAGGCGGCTTGCAACTACTCCCTTTTCAACTTGGACTAACTATACCACGCCCATCGGGCTGCGTCAAGTGATTTTTGCAGGATTTTCATTTTTTTCATATTTTTGCACTTTTTCCCATCCCGCTGCACATCCGGCCCGCTCCTCCCAGGGAATGCGCCAGATCTCGTGAAAGCCTTCCTCCTGTTTCGGCTCCACCAGCCGGGGCCGCATAAGAGCGATGGCAAAAAAGGGCACATGCCGCTGGCGGCAGGCATCATTCCGGATGGCCTGCATCACACCGGTGTCGATCCACACCGCCACACAGCGCACCCCCTCCGGCACCGCCCGCAGCACCCTGCGCCGCGCCCTGCGGGACAGATGCACCGAATCCACCACCACATCCCTGCCCTGTTCCAGAGCTGCGCGCATGCGCTGGTTCATGATCCGGTGTACCCGGCGATAACCTTTCGGGGTAAGCTCCCTGCCGAACAGCTCCATTCGGATTCCGTCCGACCCGATGTATTCCGCCCCGGCCATTCGTGTTCTGGCCCAGGTGGTTTTTCCCGCGCCGGAAATGCCCACCATCAGGTACATTGTCGCCATCGCTCTTCCTCCTTTTCCTGTGTATTTCCCGGTTTTTCCGTAATAAAAAAGACTTTTCGGCACAGCAAACGCTGTGCCGAAAAGTCTTCAGCCTGTCGAAAAAGGCCACCTATCGGTGGTCTTTTTCTCGTATAAGGAAAGGGAATGCGGTATAATGGTGTG
>NZ_CAXSWZ010000031.1:0-38213 GCF_964241245.1 Allofournierella massiliensis | reverse complement strand
AAAAAGTCTCTTCCGATCCTGCTTTTCACAAAAAGTGGGGGCTGTTGCTCAACTTCCGTTTTGCAACAGCCCCTTTTCTGTATGGATCAGAAACCAAGGCTTTCCGGGCATTCGGCCCACAGACGGGGCAGAATCGCAGCCAGATTGGAAAATTCCTTGATGTTGTGGGCAAACAGGCCCTGGGGTACAATCTCGGGCAGGCGTACGCCCTCCGGAAGAATTTTTTTGTAAACGCCGTCAATCAGCGCGTAACCAATCCAGAACCGGGAGCAGAACATTACGCCATCCTTGTAGGGGTACCACTTGTGAGTCATGGCGGCGGCGCAGTTGCCCTCGCCGATGGCGCACACCAGCGACTGGCACTGTGCGCTTCCCACCAGCGCCGGGTCGTAGCCGAAATCCGCCGGGCTCTTGAAGCACAGCTTCAGAAATTCCGGCCCCGGGCCCACGTCTTCCAGAATGTAGTGGTTGACGCCCCAGGTTTTCTGGTTCACCGGCACGTTGGGGTCGCAGACATAGTCTGCCCGGTCAGCCCGTGCAAAATAGTGATCTTCCTTGTCCCAGATTTTATAGCTCAGATCGGAGCCCACACTGTGCCAGGGGAACCACCAGTCCAGCATCTCGCTTGTCACGCCGGGCATGTAGGTCTGGTTGCACACGAAACCGGTGCCGTCCGGCATAATGCCATATCCCAGCTGGCAGAAGTCCTTGTCCTCTCCGGCCAAGAACAGGTTGCGCTGTTCAAAGAGAACCGCGGGCAGGGCAGAGGGGCCGCCTTTCAAAGTTTCCAGCTTTTCTGCCGGAATCTCGGCCAGCGGCTGCTCAAAGAATTTGTAATAGGGCAGAGTCATCTCTTCCCGGCTTACGCCAACTGCTTTGTTCATATCATGTCACCTCTTGGAATCGGAGTGTTTCGTAAAAAGACGCACAAGCTGCTTTTGCACCAGGTTCAAAAATACGCCCACATACCATACGCCCACCAGCATTGCTGCGCCGATCTGAAGAGGCAGACTGCCCATTCCGGAAAATCCGACCGGGGAAAGAATGGTCAGACCAATGGCCCAGCCGCACAGCCAGGCGGGGCAGAAGATGAACCGGGGCGCCAGCGCACTCAGCAGTACGGCCAGTCCGCCCAGCACAAACAGGGTGCAGAACAGGTTCAGATCCGCGCCGAAGGGCAGGTGATCCATGATCCAGAGCGCCAGACAGGCCCAGGCATCGCCCAGCAGAAAACCTGCCGAAATGCGACCTGCATCGCTGGCCTTGTCGCCGTTGGCGGCACACAGCCCGGCGCAGATCAGAGCCACCGCACCGGTAGTCACGTTCAGGTAGGGCGCTGCCACCGCCCAGATGGGCGGCAGCAGTGCGATGCAAAGCGCAAGGGTCAGGATTTGTGCTTTGTTTTGCATGCCGTGCCTCCGGTTACTGGCAGTCGGCGATGTACTGGGCAGCACTCTCGCCCGCCATACGGCCGGTGTTCACCGCGAAGCCCATGGAGTTGCCGGGCAGGGTGAAGTTGTAGCTGTCGCCATAAATGGTGTTGGCGTCGGAACCGGCGCTGTACAGGCCCTCGATGGGCATGTGGTTCTTGTCCAGAACCTCACAGTAGCGGTTGATGCGCACGCCGCCCACGGTGCCGTAGGCGCCCAGGTAGTACTTGCCCACCAGGTACTTGCCCTTGCCGGTGATGGGGTGCAGGTACTTCTGGGACTTGTGGAACTTGCTGTCCACGCCGCAGCGGCACATGGCGTTGTACTCGTCGATGGTGTTCTGCAGCACGTCCGCATCGATGCCCAGCTTCTCAGCCAGCTCGGGCACAGTGGTTGCCTCAAAGTAAGCCTCGTAGCCCTGCTCCACAGCCTGTGCGGCCTGACCCTCGAAGGCCAGGAAAGCCTCGGCGGGATGCACGATGTCCACGATGTCCGGGCCGTTCTTCTTGTACTCTTTCAGAATGCCCTCGTCCATGATGCAGTAACCGTAGTTGCCCGGCTGCAGTGCCAGTGCGTTGCCCGCATAGGTGGTGTTGCCCAGGTCGCCCTCGTTCATGAAGCGTTCGCCCAGCTGGTTCACCATCAGGTTGGGCTGACGCAGCACGGCATCCAGCAAAAACCAGTTCAGGTTATCGGGCAGCTGATAGATGGCTTCGATGTTGGCGCCGAATTTCTCCGCGCCCACTTCCCACATCATATTCAGGCCGTCGCCGGTGATGCCGGGGATGCGGAAGGGGAAGTAGTCCTTGCCGATGTGCAGGCCGAATTCCTTTTCGATCATCTCCGGGTTATTGCCGAAGCCGCCGGTGGCCACAATCACGGCCTTACCGCGTACTTCCAGACCGTTGCCGTCCTTGTCCACAGCCACAGCACCGCAGACCTTGCCCTCTTCGGTGATCAGGGAGGTGGCGGCGGTCTCCAGCAGGATCTCGCAGCCCAGCTCCTTGGCACGCTGGGTCATGGCCTTTACCATGGCACTGGCGGCACGGGGGCCGATCACGCCGTTCTCCGGCTTTACAATGTGCCAGGTTGCCTCGGATTCCTTGAAGTAACGGAAGGCACCGGCGAATTCCACGCCCATCTCCTCCAGCCATTCAATGGTATCGGCGCTCTTGTGGAAGTATGCCTGCACCAGATCCTCGTCCACCCGGTAGTGGGTGTATTCCATGTGCATCTGGATGGCCTTGTCCACACCCAGATTGTTGAAGGCGGCCTTCTGGATCTTGGTGTCGATGCCCAGGGGGCCCATACCCATGTTGGCAGCGCCGCCGGTGGCGCTGGACTTCTCCAGAATCACGGTTTTCATGCCCTGCTCGCCGGCGGCGATGGCAGCGGCCAGACCGGCGGGGCCGCCGGCCACGATGACGATATCAGTTTCGATGGTTTTCATGATCTTCACCTCAACATGTTTGGGTTGGTTGACGGGAGCCGCCGGGGTCTCCACCGGGGCAACCTGCGGCTTGGCAGGGCGGGCGAACACCCGCTTGCGCTTGGAAGCAGGCAGCGGAGCAGATTCACTTTCCGCCTGCGCGGCGGGAGCCGCGCCCTTTACGGGAACAGGGGAGGAAGGCAGCTTGGGCAGCCGGCCACTGGTGCGTTTGATGGCCTGCTGCTCGCAGACAGGCAGGCATTCGCCGCAGCGGCTGCAATCGAAATTGTCGATCACGGCCACCAGTCCCTCACCGCCTTCGATGCACTGCTTGGGGCAGGCAGAAACGCATTTGCCACAGCCGTTGCACAGCTTGGGATCCACATAGAACTGGGTCAGGGCCAGGCAGGCGTTGGCGGCGCATTCCTTGCGGCGAACGTGGGCCTGGGTTTCAGCGGCAAAGGCATCCATTGCACTGAGAACGGGAAGAGCAGCCTCCTCACCCAGCGTGCAGTTGCAGGAAACGGTCATCGCCTGGCCGATTTCCTCGGCCAGATCAAGGTCGCCGGTTTTTGCACGGCCCAGCGAGATGCGCTCGAAGATCTCACTCAGCTGATACAGGCCCTCCCGGCAGAAGGTACACTTGCCACAGCTCTGACGGCGCAGGGTGAGCATTTCCTTTTTGGCTAGATCCACCGGGCAGTCCCGGTCGGTCATGGGCCGCAGCACGCCGCTGCGGCTGGCCAGACTGGCCAGGGTCATGCCCTCCAGCTGCTGAGCGGAATAGAACCGGTGATCAACCAGCAATCCCTTACCGACAGGAAGAATGTCAGTCAACAGAGTGTCAGCAGGGAACTCAGTGGGGGTGGCGTCGCCCACGGCCACCAGGAGACCGGGCTATGCGCCGGTCAGTCGGTCGGCCATGGCAGCCAGCTGCTCCAGATCCAGCAGCAGATCTGTTTTATGCAGCGCCTTGTTTACCAGTGCCGCCTGCGTGATCTCCAGCGGAAGATCCACCGTTCCGGCGTTGGCCAGCAAAGTCTGGCGATCCACCTCGCAGCGAACCACCAGCTCTGCGCCGGAGGCTCCGGTGAGCAGCGCGGCGATCTTCAAACCGGCCACCACACCGGCGGGATTGGTATGCAGCAGCATGTTCTTCATGCCCTCGGTGTCTGCGTTGTAAAGCGCACCCACCACACGGCCGGATACCGGGGCCATGGTGCCGAACAGTTCTTCCAGACGGGCACGGTCGCAGCTGCGCAGCTGAACCAGTGCGTCAGTGTTGTTCATCAGCAGGCTCATTGCTGTGCCTCCTTTCCGTTCTGATCGTAATCGCTCCAGATACGGGGCGGGGTAATGGTGAAGCGCAGGTCACACTGCAGGCAGCGGCCCGCCTCCTGACGCACGCCCTCATCGGCCAGACCAAAGCTCACCGCGTCGAAATTGTTCTCGCGCAGTGCCGCGTCGCGCACAACCTCGGGATGGCGGGCCTGATGGCCGAAGCCCTCAATGCGGCCCAGGAAGGCATCCGGCATCTCCACCGGGGCGAGAACCTCGGAGATATCGCCGCTGCCACCCAGCGCCTTGTCGATCTCGCTGGTAGCGTCACGACCGGCGGCCACTGCCTGAATCACGGTACGGGTGCCGTACACCGCATCACCGCAGGCGTAGATGCCGGGCACGCTGGTGCGCAGGCTGCCGGGCTGCACGGCGATGGAATTGCCGCGGCCCAGCTCCAGACCTGCCTCAGGGCTGATCTGAGTGCGCTGACCCACCGCAAAGATCACGGTGTCGGCCTCGATCACATGCTCGGAATTTTCCTCCTTCTCGATCACCGCACGGCGGTTTTCGTCAAAGGTAAAGGATTTCACATTGCAGAACCGAACGCCGGAAACCCGATCCGGACCCAGAATGGCCTCGAAGGTATGAGCGGGATGGATCTGGATGCCTTCCTCCTGCGCCTGCTCGATTTCCTCCTCGTCGGCGGTCATCTTCTCACGGGCTTCCAGGCAGGCCAGATGAATCTCCTCGGCGCCCAGCCGGCGGGCGGTGCGGGCGCAGTCGAAGGCAACGTTGCCGCCGCCCAGCACGATGACCCGCTTGCCCATTCCGGTTTCCACGCCCATGGAGGCATCCCGCAGGAAATCACTGTTCAGCAGTACACCCGGCAGCTCGCTGCCCTCCATGGGCAGGCGAACGCCCTGATGGGTGCCCAGTGCCAGCAGCACCGCGTCGTATTCCGCGCTCAGTGCCTTGAAATCGCTCACCCGGCAGCCGGTCTCCACCGAAACGCCCACGTCGTTCAGATAGGCGGCTTCCTTGGCCACCACTACGCGGGGCAGACGATAGGAGGGAATGCCATAAGCCATCTGGCCGCCCAGCGTGGGATAGGCTTCCTTCAGGGTCACGCTGTGCCCCTGCTTGGCCAGATAGTAGGCCGCAGTCATGCCGGCCGGGCCACCGCCCACCACGCAGACCCGCTTGCCGGTGGCAGGCAGGTGCTTGCTGTTCTTCTTCCACAGCTCACCGCCTGCATGCTCGGCTGCATATCGCTTGATGTTCCGGATGGAAACCGGCTCGTTCACCTCGCCGCGGCGGCAGTTGCTCTCGCAGGGATGAGCGCATACACGGCCCAGACATTCAGGGAAGGGCAGACGCTCATGTACCACGGCCAGCGCCTCTTCCCAGCGGCCTTCCTTAGCCAGACGTACATAGCGGGGTACATCGGTATGGGCCGGGCAGGTGGCCTGACAGGGGATCAGGGTGTCCTTTTTCTCCACAGGAGTGAACTCCACCAGATCCCGGATGGTGCCGGTGGGGCAAACCTCGGCGCAGGCACCGCAGAAGCGGCAGTCCGCGTCGGTGAGCAGCTTGTCATGCAGGGTGCCCACATAGGTTTCCAGCTCTTTTTTGTTGTACTGCAGCACACCCACACCCCGCAGATCGCCGCAGGCGCGCACACAGCGGCCACACAGCACACAGCGGTTCATGTCGTGAATGAGCAGCGGGTTTTTATCGTTCTGGGCAAAGCCCTTGATGCGGGCGCTCATCCGGGTGGCGGAAACGCCCATGTACTGAATCAGAGTCTGCAGCTCGCAGCGGCCGTATTTGGGGCAGGTGGAGCAGTCCTCCGGATGGGCTGCCAGCAACAGCTCCATGGCCAGCTTGCGCAGACTGTGGATGCGGGGGCTGTCGGTGATGACCTTCATGCCCTCGCTGGCCTTCAGTTTGCAGGAGGGCTGCACGCCTTCCATGCCCTCCACCTCAACGATGCACAACCGGCAGGAGCCCAGATCCGGAAGATCCGGGTGATGGCACAGATGAGGGATATAGATCCCGTTCTGCAGGGCGGCTTCCAGCAAATTCATGCCCTCGGGCACGGTCAGCTGTCTGCCGTCGATCTCGATCGTAACGCTCATGTTTGGCGCTCCTTTCTGTGGGGCTCAGTCGATGCCCTTGAACTTCTTTTCCACATATTTCTGCTTGCGCTGCTGCACCAGCTGAATCTTGGCGGGGTCAGAGAAGAAGCCGCCCTGGGTCTGGGCAATCTCTTCCAGATGCTTGGCGCGACCGGCCACGGTGGTGCGATCCTTCAGCAGACCGTCCTCCTGAATTACAAACTTCCACTTGCCGTCCTCGGTCTGCTCCAGAGTACCGCCGGCGCCGCACACCTGGCACTCGATGGGATAATGCAGGCCGTCCCACTGCTTTTCGCCCAGCACCAGAGCGTTGCAATGGCAGTTGGGGCACCAGCCCATATCCTCTTCGCCCAGCCACTTGCGCTCCTCAGCGGGGGTGGCGGCAGCCTCCATGATGTGCTGGCCCAGCAGGCGGGCACGGGCCATCAGCTCATCGTCCAGAAGGCACTGGGCGGGGGCGGGAACGCGGGTGGCCAACAGCATATCCACAACCTTCATGTCGGTGGTGAACATGGTGGCCTGCAGATCTTCCAGCGCCATGGACTGCCAGGAGCGGGTGGAACCGCCCACCGAGATCAGACCGGCCACTCGATCCCGATGCTCGATGGCGCCAATGGTTTCCAGAAAGGAAGTTTCGTAGCTCAGGCTGCGATGAGCAAAGGTCAGGTAGGAGGAAGCGGGCATCAGATCGTAGGTGGGAACCGAGAAGATCACCGCGTCCTGGGCGAGCATTACGTCCATGATTCTCTTTTTGTCGTCCTTCGCATCCAGCGTGCAGCCGGCATACTTGCCCTGCGACATAGCCTTGGTGCAGGCAGTGCAGCCGGTGCAGTCCAGAATATTGAAGTCCCGCAGGTTGATCATGGTTACCTCGGCGCCGGCCTCTTCACAGGCGGTGAGGGCCTCCTTCAGCAAAATCTCGCTGTTGCCGTTTTTCCGTCCGGCAGTAATTCCCATTACTTTGATACTCATTGGTTGTGAATCTCTCTCTTTCTCAAACACAGGATGGCAAGAAACTGAAAATATGCTATACTGAAAGCGGTTGTACAGCATCTTTGCGATCATTTTAACAGTGTTTTTTCGCTTGAATACCATTAAAATCTGCGGCTTTGCTGCTTATCCAACAAACGCCGGGCGGGTGTTGTTTATCTTGAAAAAAGCCAGAGAAAGAGGTCGGAGCGTTCATGAACAAAACGGATTTACGGGTGGTCAAAACCCTGGCCCAGATTGATCGGGCGTTGCTGGAGTGTCTGGAACAGACGCCTCTGCAAAAGCTCACAGTGGATCAGCTGTGCCAGCAGGCCATGATCAACCGGTCCACCTTCTACAAATATTATCAGGACAAATACGACCTGATGGATCAGTATCTGGCCCGTACACTGCAGGAGTTCCGCCGCCAGATGGATGTTGCTTTTGTGGAGGCTTCCGCCCAGAATATCCACAGTCTGGTGTATCAGAAAAATTTTGAAAAGGCTCTGCAATACCTGCACAAAAACAAGGTCCGCTACACCTTGCTGTGGAGCGGGGCGATCAATCGGCCGGTATTCACTGAAATGGTACAGGTCATCCATGACAACATTCTGGAAAAACTCCGTTCCTGCGGTTTACAGGGCACGCAGGAACGATATGTGGATCTGTATGCCCAGCTTCTCGCTTCCAACACCATGACGCTGGTGCGCTGGTGGTTCCAGTATGAAAGCGAGATCAGCATGGAGGAGGTGCAGTAGATCATGGTAAACAATATGAAAGAGGGAATCTTCGGCGCTTTTCGTCAAACAGTGGATGGCATACCGGGGAATCTGCGAAAATAATAAACGCCGGGCGGTTCCGCAATTTTCTACGGAGCCGCCCGGCGTTTTGTTGGTTGATTAAGAAGCTGGTCAGGCCAGAGGGATGGTAAGCCGGAACTGGGTGCTTCGGCCCGGCGAAGGTGGCTGCACCAGCTGAATGGTGCCACCGTGTGCCGTTACAATCTTGTGGCTGATGGCAAGCCCCAGGCCGGAGCCCTGACGGGTACCGCGGGATTCATCCCCAACCACAAAGGGATCAAAAATGCAGTCCGCGATTTCCGGCGGGATGCCCACGCCATTGTCGGCCAGATCAAGCACTGCCTGATTTTCCTCGCGATGCAGTTCGAAGAACAGGGAAGTGCCTGCAGGATTGTGTTTCACAGCGTTGGACACAATATTCTCCAAAACCCGCAAAAAGGCGGTTTTGTCCAGCATGCACCAGATGGATTCATCCGAGATTTCAATCTCCGGAACAAAGCCGCCCAGCTCCAGTTCATTGTATTTGGATGCCAGATATTCCCGCAGAACCTCACACAGATCCAGCCGTTTGATTTGCAGCGTAAACTGGGGATGCTCCAGCTTGCTGTACTCATGGAAGGTATCGATCAGTCCGGTGAGACGGGTGGATTTCTGGTAGATGGTGTCCAGATATTCCGGCTGTTTTTCCGGCGGGATCAGTCCGTCGCAGATGGCTTTTGCGTAACCCCGAATCACGGTAATTGGCGTTTTCAGATCGTGGGAAATGTCTGCCAGCAGTTTTTGCCGGTTGTCCTCCAATGCCTTGCGCTGGCGTTCGCTTTCAGCAAGCTGGGCAGAAAGCTGATTGAAGGCACTGCAGATCTGCTCGAATTCCCGTGGCCCGCGGCATTGGATGGGCTCCGGGTCATTCCGCTGAGCCAGCTCGGTGAAGCCCTTCTCCAGCCGCTTGAGCGGGCCGCATACCTTGCGGCTGAGCCAGAGTGCCATTGCCAGAAGCACCAGAACATACAGCCCCAGAAACAGAATCAGTGTTCGGCTCCAGACCATACTCAGGTGGGCATATTCTTCATTGCGCAGAATCTGCTCGTACAAAATAAGCCAGCGTGCCTGACCGTCCGCGCTCTGGAAGGGGTGTTTCCAGATATAGTAACCATAGGGGAGTGTCTGGGTCAGGTAGCCGTAGGCTTCGTCGCTCAGGGTGTCGGAATCCATACCGGGGATGGAACCGTAAAGGATTTTGTGGTCAGCATCCAGCACCACCGGGGTCTGGTAGGATACACTGGAAAAGCCGTCGTTTGCCACCAGTGTCATCTGGCGGCCCTGTTCATCGTACCAGTAGGTGACCGTGGGGTAGATATACTGCCCTTGCAGAGGAATGCAGGCGAGCTCTTCCGCGGAAAAATCGGAACGCTTCTCGTCGGAAAAAAGCACGGTTCCGTTTTCGTCCACCACGGCAATGCTTCCGGTGCGCCCCAGAAGAGTGCGTGTGGGGAACTGGTCATATTTTCCGCTCTCCAGCAGGCTGTCATATTCACTCAGATCCCGATCGGATAGACTGATGACAGTGCGGCTGCTGTCCTGCAGGGCCCAGAACAGCAGAACCACCGCAACTACCACCAGCAGCAGTGTGAAAATGGCAAAGCTGCGCAAGAGCACCGAAAAATAACTGGATTTAGTTCGTTTCCACCGCTTCAATTTTATATCCCAATCCTCTCACAGTTTTGATGAAGCACGGATGCCGCGGGTCATCCTCGATCTTGTCCCGCAGTTTGGAAATGTGCACCATCATGGTGTTTTCATCGCTTTCAAAGTAGGTTCCACTCACTGCCTCGTAAAGCTGAACCTTGGTGAAAATGCGTCCCGGTGCGCGCATCAGACAGCTGAGAATTTTGTACTCCGTGGGGGTAAGGGAAATGGGGGCGCCGTTTTTGGTCAGGCTCATGGCGTCCAGATCCAGCCGCAGCGGCCCCAGCAGAAGAACGTTGCTTCCGGGCAGAACAGGGGAGGTGGGGTTCAGCTGGTAAAACCGCCGTAGATTGGCTTTTACCCGGGCAATGATCTCCAGCGGGTTGAAGGGTTTGGTCAGGTAATCGTCCGCTCCCAATTCCAGCCCCAGAATTTTGTCGTTGTCGGTGTTTTTGGCCGAGAGAATCAGAATGGGCATATTGCTGATGGCGCGCAGCTCACGGGTGAGTTCGTAGCCGTTCATGCGGGGCATCATGATATCCAGCACCGCCATGTCGATGGATTCGGTGCGTGCCAGATCCAAAGCGGTGGCGCCGTCCGGGGCACAGAGCACCCGGTAACCGCTGCTTTCCAGATACAGCTTGACCAGAGTGGTGATGTCCTGGTCGTCTTCCGCGATCAAAATGGTGTGCGGCATAACTTGTGACCTCCGTTTAAAAAATCAGGCCGGAGCCTTAAGCTCCGGCCCGTTGCTTTTATTGTACAGCATGCAACTGCCTGTGAAAAGAAAAATTTATTCGTAGCGCAGTGCTTCAATAGGATCCAGCCGGGCGGCACGCTTGGCGGGGTAGTAGCCGAAGAATACGCCGATGGCCATGGAGAACAGAACCGCGATCAGCGCGGCAGCGAGCGATGGCTTGACCGGATAATGCATGAGCATCGCACCGGCGCTGCCAAGACCTACGCCCAGCAGTACGCCGATGAGCCCGCCGATCAGGCAGATAATGATTGCCTCCACAATGAACTGGAACAGAATTACCCGGCCTTTCGCGCCAAGCGCCATGCGGATACCGATTTCCCGGGTGCGCTCGGTCACCGATACCATCATGATGTTCATAACGCCGATGCCACCCACCAGCAGACTGATGGCAGCGATGGCGCTGATGCCAAGCTTCACGCTCTGGGTCATCTTGTTCATGGATTTTACCACCTCGTCTAGGCTGGAAACCGAAACGTTGAAATTGGGGTTGTGGCTGTAAAAGCTGTTGAAGAACTCTCTGGTGCGATCCATAAAGATCTGATTGTTCACGTCCTCGCGGGACTGGAGGGTTACGGTCTGATATCCGCCGTCCCGCTGAAGCAGCTGGAACCCGCTGCCCACAGGAATATAAACGTTGGTGTCCAGATTTCGGGTAATGGTCTGACCCTTTGCCGCCTTGTATTCATACACCCCAATGATATAAAGCCGAAGGGGAATATTGCCCACATCGGTTTTAAAGCTCTTTCCCAGAGCGCTTTCCGGCGTTGCCTTACTGCCGAAGTACTGGGAGACAAACCGGTCGCTGACCACCGCCACCGCCCGATGGGAAGTGCTGTCCGCGTCGGTGATGAACCGGCCGGCCAGCAGTTTCATCTTGTCCAGAGTCTGTTGGCCGGGGGATACGCCCATCAGCTGACCGGAGGCCTTGTAGCGGCCGGAAACCACGCGGATGTTGCCAAAGTTCTCGCTTACCGCCACTGCCTGCAGCTGATCGGCGAATTTTTTCTGGTATTCCTGCAGCATGGCATCGCTGATACGGTCGCTGGCGGAGGGCTCTTTATATTCGAAGGATTCAAGCAATTTATCCAGCTCTTCGCTGTCTCCAAGAGTATCGAAGGAGCCGGATGCAAACGGGTCGTCCTTCTGTACCACGGACAGTGTCACGTCCCGGGCGCCGAAGCTGGACATTTCCTGAGCCAGCGAGCCGGACAGGGAATCGCCCACCGTGATAATGGCAATCACCGCGCTGATACCGATGATGATGCCCAGCATGGTCAGAAGAGCCCGCAGTTTATTGGCTCGCAGGCTGGTCAGTGCCAGCCGCACGTTCTCAAAAATCGGCATGGTCGGGGGCCTCCTTTCTCCGGTCGGAAATGATATTGCCATCCTTCAGGGTAATCACCCGGGGGCATTCGGAGGCAAGCTCCTGACTGTGGGTGATGAGCACGATGGTCTTGCCCTGCTGGCGGTGCAGATCATGGAAGATGTCCATCACATGGCGGCTGGTTTCGGAGTCCAGTGCGCCGGTGGGCTCGTCCGCCAGTAGAATGGACGGGTCGTTTACCAGACTGCGGGCGATGGCCACGCGCTGTTTCTGGCCGCCGGAAAGCTCGTTGGGCTGATGAAACCGCCGCTGTTCCATGCCAACCATGGTCAGCAGCTCTCGGGCACGCTGTTCCCGCTGGCGAGCTCCGACCCCCGCATACAGCATGGGCAGTTCCACATTGCGCTGGGCAGTGGTGCGCCCGATCAGATTGAAATTCTGGAATACAAACCCGATTTTTTTGTTGCGAACTTCACTCATCTCATCCCGGCTTGCACTTTGAACGTCCACGCCGTCCAGCCGGTAGGTGCCTGCCGTGGGCTGATCCAGTACGCCGATGATGTTCATCAGGGTGGATTTGCCGCTGCCGGATTCGCCCACGATGGCAACAAACTCACCGGGATACACGGTCAGGTCGATGCCGTGCAGGATCTCCAGCTCGTTTTCCTTGCCCACGTTATAGGTTTTCACGATGCCCCGCATCTCGATCAGTGGGGTCTGAAACACCTGGTTCATTCCGCCACCTCCCCGGTGGAGGAGCTGGCAGAGCTGTCGGCAGCAGGAGCGGAGGTATCATCCGCAGGCAGGGAAGCGCCAGTGTCCGGCATCTGGGATGCGTCGGCCAGAATCTCCATGCCGTCCTGCAGGGAAGCACCGCTGACCTCGATTGCGTAGTCATTCTTCATACCAGTGGTCACGTTTACCGGCTGGAATTCGCCTTCACCCTGGCGGGCATAGATCACATCCTGGCCATTGTCGCCGGGGGCCACTGCATCCAGAGGAACGGAATACACGTTGCTCTTGGAAGCCAGAATGATCTCGGCCTTGGCCTTGCTGCCGATGAAGATGTTTTCCGGGGTATCAATGGAAATGTCTGCGGCAAAGCCGGAGGCGCTGCCTTCGCCCTCGCCACTTCCGGCGGTGGGAGAAATGCGGGATACCGTGCCGCGCAGCGCGCCGCTTGCAGCATCGCTGGTGATGGTGGCGGGCATACCCAGCTGCACCTTATTGATGGCGTATTCCGGAATGCTCACCGAAAGAATCAGCTGATCGGTGGACTGAATGGTAGCCACATCACCCTTGCAGATGCTGCCCACATTTACCTTGAGATCGGTGATCTTGCCGCTGGTCTCGGCCTTCAACACCGTGTCGTCCAGACTCTTTTTCAGATCATCCAGCGCCTTGCTGTCCACACCTTTTTTCAGCTGCTTGTCGGCCTCCTGCAAAGCGGAAACGGCGTTGTTGATGGTGGTGTCACAGGCATCCAGCGCCTGATTGCGGGCCGCGTCTGCCTGCTTGTAAGCGCTTTCAGCAGTATCGCGCTCTGCTGCAGCTGCATCATAGGCCTGTTTGGCAGTGTTGTAGGCCTGGGTGTAGCTTTCGTAGCTGTAAAGAGTTCGGGCGCTTTCCAGTGCAGCATTCTTTTCGTTCAAAGCAGTGTCTGCATTCTGGTAGGCCAGATAAGCATCGCCCTCCGTGGCGCCGCCGGCAGCAATCCAGGCATCATAGGCTTTCTGTCGGGCATCCGCGGCGACGTCTGCCTCCTGCTGTGCAGTGGATACCGCCTTTTCCATTACTTCATAATTGGCCTTGGCGGTGTCGTAGGCAGGCGTTACGGCACTCAGTGCACTGGAGGCCTTGTCGCGGGCACTGCGGGCAGCTTCCACCAGAGCATCCTGGTTTTTCCGCTCATTATCCTTGGCGCGGCGGGCTTCGTCCACCTGCGTGGCCGCCTTGTTGTAGGAATCCTGTAAGCGCTGCTTTTCCTCGCCCATTTCCTTTTCCTTATCCTGAATGGCGCGGCGGATGTCGGTATCGTCCAGTGTGCAGATCACATCACCTTTGTTCACATGGTCGCCCACCTTCACATTCAGGCTGGTAATCTTGTTGTTCAGGGCAGTGGTGACCGAAGAGACCTGTGCGCTTTGAACAATGCCGGAAACGTTCACCGATTCGTTCAGATCCTCTTTTTTCAGAAATACGGTGCGGGCATAGGCCAGTTCCTCGGATGCAGTGCTTTTGGAAGCGCTTATCCGGGCGCGAATGGTAAGGGTACCGCCCACAGCCAGAATGCCGGCCAGCAAAATTGCGGCTGCTGCACGTTTATGCTTCAAAACAGGGGAGAATATTTTGATCGACATAATTTTCGACTCCTTTTTGCGCTGGTTGTTTGTGTTACGCAAAAAGGATACCGCACAAATCTTCAGTATGCCTTTAAGTGTACCTTAAGATTTGTAAAGGTTTTCCGGCATTACTGTTCCTCCTGGGTGAAACGGATGAAATTCCGGGCGGCTGCCCCGGTGTAGTGCCCCTGAAGTGTGACCGCACAGATCTCGCTGTACAGCTCTTTTGCCTGAAGAGGATGAATCTCGGTGCCGGGCTGGAGCTCACAGGTTGCGGAAAGGGGCGTGCATGCCACGCCAAGCCCTTCCCGGGCCAGGCGGAGCACGGTATGAGAATCTTCACTGCAGCAGAGTACCTGCGGTTCAAATCCGGATTCTGCGAAAAAGCGCATCAGCATAGGTTCCCACCGGCGATACAATAGCAGCGGCAG
The DNA here is from genome assembly GCF_964241245.1 of Allofournierella massiliensis. NCBI lineage: Bacteria > Bacillati > Bacillota > Clostridia > Eubacteriales > Oscillospiraceae > Allofournierella > Allofournierella massiliensis. Next base: position 23,623 of record NZ_CAXSWZ010000031.1, on the reverse strand, counting down.
GTTCGCCAGAGCCATGGGAGAAATGGAGCCCTCCGCTCCGTCAAAAAAATGATGCCGCCCCACAGCACACATGGGTTCGCTGCAGATGGGGTGAATGTTCAGCCCCTGCCCGGAAAAGGGACGGCGAACCAGTGCCAGATCAATCCGCTGGCTGCGCACCAGCTCCAGCAGTCGGAAAGAATCCCGTTCGGTCAGTTCCAACCGTACCTGAGGATATTGTTCATGAAACCGGGCTACCCATCGGGGCAAAAGGCTGGTGCTCAGTGAGGAGACCACCCCGATTCGGAGCAGTCCTCGGCCGCCGGCCTGCAAATCAGCCATTTCCCGTTTCAGGTCGGCACATTGCTGTAAAATGGCCTGTGCCCGCTCATAAAAGAGTTCCCCTGCCGGAGTCAAGTGAAGATGACGGGTATCCCGTTCAAAGAGCGGGCAACCCAGTTCATCCTCCAGCTTTTGAAGCTGCAGGCTGAGCGGTGGTTGCGACATATGCAGCTTTTGTGCTGCGGCAGTGATCGTACCTGCCTGCGCGATGGCTGTAAAATAGATAAGCTGACGCAGTTCCATGTCAAACACCTCAACATTTATATGGATAACATATAAATATCACACAAATAAAATGTTTTCAATATTTTAAATGATGTGCTATCATAGTAGCGTGAAATCAAACAAGGGGGGATCTTTTCCATGAAGAAAGCACGGATTCTCTGGGATCTGTTTTTCACCTTCATGCAGGTAGGCGGCCTGACCTTCGGCGGAGGGTATGCCATGTTGCCCATTCTGCAAAGAGAGGTGGTGGAGAAACGCGGCTGGGCAACAGACGAGGAGCTCACCGATTATTTTGCGGTGGGGCAATGCACACCCGGTATCATTGCTGTAAACACTGCCACGTTTGTTGGTCAGAAGCAGGCGGGGATTCTGGGTGGTATTGTGGCCACTCTGGGGGTTGTTGCCCCTTCGCTGGTGATCATTTCGATTCTGGCCGGGTTCATCAATATCTTTGCGGAACTGGCAGTGGTGAAAAACGCTTTTGCCGGAATCCGGGTGTGTGTCTGCGTGCTGATTTTCAATGCAGTGTGCAAGCTGTGGAAGGGTTCGGTGAAAAGCAGGCTGGCGCTTGTGATTTTTATGGTAGTCACGCTGGGGTCGCTGTTTCTCGATCTGTCTCCCATTCTCTTTGTGGTTGTGGCCACTGTGCTGGGAATCGGTCTGGAGCAGTTCAAGACGTCGAGCCGTAAAAAGGAGGGGGAAGCATGATCCTGCTGCAGCTGTATTGGGAATTCTTTAAAACCGGCCTGTTTGCGGTGGGCGGCGGTCTGGCCACCCTGCCGTTTCTTTCTCAGATGGCAGATAAAACCGGCTGGTTCACACAGGGCCAGCTGATGGATATGGTGGCGGTTTCGGAATCCACGCCGGGCCCCCTCGGCATCAATATGGCCACCTATGTGGGCTTCAGCACCAGTGGCGTTCCCGGTGCTCTGGCCGCCACGCTGGGTCTGATCACCCCGTCGATCATCATCATTCTGATCATTGCCTCGTTCCTGAAGGCATTCCGCTCCAACCGTTATGTGGACTCGGCATTCCGTTGTCTGCGGCCGGCTTCCACCGGTCTGATTGCAGCCTCCGGTCTGTCAGTGGCGGTGATTACCTTCTATACGGCTGTTCCTGCGGGAATTCTGGCGGGGGTTCAGTGGAAGGCGGTTCTTCTTGCGGTTCTGCTTCTTGTGGTTACCCGGGTGATTCCGCAAACCAAAAAACTGCACCCTGTAATCTGGATTGCACTGTCCGCTTTGCTGGGCATTGTGTTCTCCTTTGCAGGTGCGTAAACAGACAAAAATAAAAACGAGCCCGGTTCACAGCCGGGCTCGTTTTTTAATTGAAGGGTATTGAGTTGTCAGGTCTCAAATTCATAGAACCGGTCCGGCTGGAGTGTGGTGAAAATCACCTGCACCAGGGAATATCCCAGTTCAAAGGCGGTATCCCGCAAAATGCCGGCGACCTCTTCCCGAACATTGTCTGCCCGGTCGAACCAGGAAACCTCAATAATGGGGAAACCGGCAGTCTGCTGTCCACCTGCGTAAAAGGTGGTGGGAACAAGCTCAAAAATCAGCCAGTCCTCCGGGCAGCCAATGGCGGAGGAAAGTTTTTGGCTCAAAGCAGGGGTTACGGTTTTCATCTGCGAATCGGTGAAGCCTTTTACGGTAATCTGGGGCATACGGGGTCGCTCCTTTTTGTTTTATTTTCCTTATTCTATCACACAGGGCTGCTTTGCGTACAGTCAGGCCGCTGTTTTGAATGGAAAAACCGGTATGTTTCCCCAAAGATCTGCGGCGAAAGCCAGAGTACGGCCAGCAGATTGGGCAGAACCATGAGCCCATTAAAGGTATCGCTGATCTGCCATACAAGATCCAGTCGTGTCACACAGCCAATCACGATGCAGGCCAGATACAGCAGTTTGTAGGGGACGATTGCGCCGGAACCAAACAGATATTCCACTGCCCGTTCGCCGTAATAGCTCCAGCCCAGCAGGGTGGAAAAGGCAAACAGCACCAGACTGATGGCAATCAGCATACCGCCGCCCGGTCCCAACACCGAGCGAAAAGCGTCGGCGGTCAGTGCAGCTCCATTGGGCAGGCCGGCAAAGGTTTCGGTGCCCAGTGCAGCGGAATACACCACGGGATCGTATACGCCAGAACACAGAATCGCCAGTGCGGTGAGGGTGCACATGAGAAGAGTATCCACAGCCACCTCAAAAATCCCCCACATTCCCTGAACCACCGGCGGGCTGCCGGCGGCGGAATTGGCCATCACTGAAGAACCGAGCCCGGCTTCGTTGCTGCTCACCCCTCGCGCAACGCCAACCTGCAGCGCCTGTTTCACGCTGTATCCCGTCAGTCCGCCAAGGCCAGACTTCCAGCAAAAAGCCTGTTGTAAAATACTGTGCAGCACTTCGGGAATCCGTTGCCAGTTCACAAGAATCACGCACACAGCTGCTGCGGTATATCCAATTGCCATAAAGGGAACCAGCCGTTCTGTGATCTGCCCCACACGCCGGATACCACCCAACATGGTAAAGCCCACTGCTCCGGCAACGACCAGACCGGTGAACAAAGGGGGAATGTGAAAGGAATCCTGCAAACCGCTGGCGATGGAATTTGCCTGAGCCATATCACCCATACCCAATGAGCCCAGAATACAGAAAAATGAAAACAGAAGTGCCAGCCAGCGGCAGCCAAGCCCCTGTTCAATATAAAACATTGCTCCGCCAATGGGCTCACCCTTGGCGTTTTTCCCCCGGTAAAGCCCGGCCAGCAGATTTTCCGCATAACCGGTCATGGTGCCGAAAAAAGCTGAAATCCACATCCAGAACACGGCGCCGGGCCCTCCGGCCGCAATGGCGGTGGCGACCCCGGCAATATTCCCGGTACCCAGCGTTGCGGCCAGGGCTGTACAGGCGGACTGGAAGCCGGTAATTCCGCCGGTTCCGGGTTGCTTGCCTTTTTCCTGCCCGGAAAGCGAGGCACCCAGTGTGGAGCGCCACCACAAAGGCAGATGCCGAAGTTGGAAAAAGCCCGTTCCCACACTGAAAATCAGTCCGGCGGCAGCCAGCAGAAGGAGAGTGGCCGGCCCCCAGGCAAACCGGCTGAGCAGGGAATTGCACCAGCCCAGCCAGCCTGTGAAATGTTCTGCCATAAAATTCCCCATACCGTACTCCTTTTTGCTTTTTGCCATAATAATATGTGCTGATTTGACCAATGCAGAACACAAAACCGGCAAAAAGGCTGCGGGTGGATTGTAGATAAGGCTTTTTGGTGGTATAATAGATAAAATTGTGTTTAAGGATGGTATGATCGTGGTACGATATGACGCAGTATTGTTTGATGTGGACGGCACACTGATCCATTCCAGCCCGGGAATTCTGGCGACAATGGAATACACGTTCCGGCAGATGGGAATTGATCCGGCAGGCATTGATCTGACCCGTTATCTGGGGCCGCCGCTGCGGCGCAGCTTTGGCGAACACTTCTCCGATGAGGCCACTGTGGAAAAAATGGTGCGCATCTACCGGGATCGTTACGAGCAGGACGGCTGCCATCGCTGCCAGGTGTTTGATGGCGTTCGCCCCATGCTGGAACGCCTGAAAGCGGCCGGTGTGCGGTTGTATACCGCCACATCCAAGCCCACAGTGGTGGTTACTCCAATTCTGCACGAGCAGGGTCTGGCCGGTTATTTTGATTTTATCGGCGGCGCCAGCGAGGATAAAAGTGTGGACACCAAAACCGCAGTCATGCGCATGGTGCTGGACCGCCCGGAACTGCAGGGAGCCCGAGTATTGATGGTGGGCGACCGAAAAGATGATATGCAGGGCGCAGCAGATTGCGGCGTGCCTGCAGTGGCAGTGATGTACGGCTACGGCAGCGAACAGGAGGTTGCGCCTTTCGCACCGGTTCTGATGGCACAGAATTGCCAGCAGTTGGCTGATTACATATTGAATGTGGAATAAAACGACCTTGAGAACCAAAAAGGAGGCATACCCATGGCTAAGAAAAGAAGGAAGTCTTCTAATCTCAGCTTAACCCCCAAGCAGAAGCAGGCCGCGCTTGTGCTGGCCATTTGTGCACTGGTATTGATCATAACCATTGTGGCTGTGGTGATCATTGTAAACACATCTCACAGCGCGAAGGATCCGTCCAGCACCTCTTCCAGTTCTTCCCAGGCAGTGCTGGATTCCGGTTTTGATGCCAGTGCCTATGGGGATACCGTTCTGGGCGAAACCGATGATGCAGGCGAATCCTATATCAACGAAACGATTTTTGTGGGTGATTCCAACACCTATCGCTATTACCAGAACGGCCTGCTGCCCCTGGATCAGGTGATGGCTGTGGAAGGCCTGGGCATCCAGCAGCTGACCACCGATAAATCCATCTACTTCAAGAACGACAGCACAGCTTACTCTATCCCCGAGGCGCTTGCAAAAATGAAGCCCCGCCGGATCATCGTAATGATGGGTACCAACAATGCGGACGGCAGCATGAGTGCAGACAGCTTCGCCAGCAGTTACGAGTCGGCACTGAACGCCATTGTCACCGCATACCCCTATTGCGATGTGATTGTGGCAGCGGTACCGCCCATCCCGCAGGACCACAGCAATTATCCCAACATGAGCCAGGAAACCATCAACGAATTCAATCTGGCCCTGGTGAAAATGTGCCAGAAGAACGGCTACAAGTTCCTCAATATTTCCGAGTTGCTGATGGGCGAAGATGGCTATGGTCAGGACCGTTACTACCAGCAGGGTGACATTCACCTGAAGAAGGATGCCCTGAACGGCATTATGGACTATGCCCGCACCCACGCCTGGACCGGCACGGAAGATCGTCGTCCGGATACCGATAACATTCCCACCCGCGTGCGCAATGGCGGCACCTCCAGCGGCTCTACGCAGGCAACTGCAACCCCGGATCCCAATGAGACCTTCACCGCCCAGTACAATGTGGATAAAAACGTGGGCGGCACGCTTACCAGCGGTGACATTTCCGGTAAAACCAGCCTGAAGTTTGAGGATCTGACCAAAGATGACAGCGTTACCGTAAAAGCTGTTCCCGCTGATGGCTATGAATTTGTGAAGTGGAGCGATGGCAACACCAGCCCCACCCGCACCGATAAGAGCTTCAAGCAGAATGTGAATGTGACCGCCATGTTCAGCGCCAAGCTGAGCATCTCCTTCAAGGAAGGCAGCTCTGCCACCATCAAGGAAGGAACCAGCTATACCCTGCATGTGAGCGCCGTAGGCGGCGATGTGACCGATGATAATGTGCAGTGGACGGTAAACGGCGAAAAGGTCAAGACCGGTTACAGCTACGGTCAGAGCAGCTGGTCGGCCGGAACCTATGACATTACCGCCACCATTAACATTAACGGCAAGCTTTCTTCCGCTACCTTCAAGCTGGTTGTGGAAGCGGCTCCCACTCCGGAGCCCACAGCAGCGCCCACGCCCGCACCCACACCTGCACCCACTGCCGCACCTACTCCGGCTCCGACTGCGGTGCCCACACCGGTACCTACTCCGGAACCCACCGCAGTGCCCACGCCTGCGCCCACGGAAGTGCCGACACCCACAGAGGTTCCTCCCGCAGCCTCGACAGCTCCCGAAGGACAGCAGGGCTAAACAAGCCGAAATCACTCTTTGTCACTGATACGCTAAAAGGACCCGCTCTGCCCGGCAGGGCGGGTCCTTTTTCCTGAAAGAATCAAACAACAAGAAAGGACGCCTGTTATGAAACTGACTGTATTGGGCTGCGGCCGCTGGGGCACCTTCCTGGCCTGTTATCACAGCGCCCGTAATGAAGTAATGCTCTGGGGCCGCCCCGGTTCCCGGGCAATGGCTCAGTTGAAAGCCGAGAGAAAGAATTCCTACATTGAATTGCCGGAGCCGCTTCTTCTCACCGAGAATCTGACCGAAGCGCTGGAATTTGCCGATGTGGTGATCATCTCCATCAGTGCCCAGCAGCTGCGTGATCTGGCCAAAAAACTTCAGGCCCTTCCGGTGGCAGGAAAAACCTTTATTCTCTGCATGAAGGGCATAGAAGTGGAAACCGGCAAACGCCTGACCCAGGTATTCCGGGAAGAAGTAACCCAGCCGGTACGCTTGGCCGTATGGGTTGGCCCCGGCCATGTGCAGGATTTCTCCGCCGGTATTCCCAACTGCATGGTGGTGGATTCGGATGAACCGGAGACCACGGACTATGTGGTGGAAAATCTGAGCAGTGATCTGATCCGCCTGTATAAGGGACGGGATCTGATCGGCACAGAGGTGGGTGCCGCCGCGAAGAATGTGATCGGTATCGCTGCCGGTATGCTGGACGGCATTGGCTATTCCAGCCTGAAAGGCGCTCTTATGGCCCGCGGCGCCCGGGAAATTGCCCGGCTGATTCGTGCAATGGGTGGCAATGAGCTTTCGGCTTATGGCCTGTGCCATCTGGGTGATTATGAAGCCACTCTCTTTTCTGCCCACAGCCATAACCGCCAGTTTGGCGAAAGCTTTGTAAAAGGGGAACACTTTGATCAGCTGGCCGAAGGCGCCCCCACGGTGAAGGCCCTGGTCAAGCTGGGCAAAGAATATGGGGTGGATCTTCCCATTTGCCAGACCATTTACAGCATGTTGTACGAAGGCTGCAGTGCCAAGGATGCGCTGCCCCGCCTGTTCCAGCGCACAGTGAAGGGCGAGTTCGACTACTGATTTTGTCTCACCGCTCACAGCAGCTCCCGTCTCTGCATACAATGGCAAAAAAGGGGAGGTGCTTTTTAGTATGGCCAGTTGTTTTGACATCAGCATCATCGACGCATGGAATACCGGTGATGAGAACGTGACAAACGGCAGCGTGGACGACTACGACTTTGAATGGGGCAGCGGCACTGATACGCCGCAGGAAAATCCGCCATGCAACTGTCGGAATACGTGCAGAAACTGCCAGCCGTCGGGCAATGTCCAGGAGGATGAAACCGAAGAGGAAGAGCCCGAAGCGTATCCGATTGTGCAGCTGTAAGAAAATTCACCAGAAGGGCAGAGCATCGCTCTGCCCTTTTGTGTGTATCCCGCTTGACGAAGCGGACAGAATAAGGGATAATAAAATGAATGGAAACCCGCAGCCCGCCTTGTGCGGCAGGGCAGCAGGCAGAATATTATCAAGGGAGAAAATGACCCATGGCACATTACTATTGTTTGTTATTGGATATGGATGGCACGCTGCTGGATTTTGAGGCAGCGGAGCATAAGGCGATTCTGGAAACACTGGAGCATTTTGAGCTGCCCAGCGATCACGAAACTGAGATGCTTTATGTGGAGATTAACAAAGAGCTCTGGGCCGCATTGGAAAAAGGCCAGATCAAGCGGGACAAGCTGGTGGTGGAACGATTTGCCCGCCTTCTGAAAAAGCTGGATCGAAAAGGTTCCGCTGCTGAAATGAGCACCTATTATCTGGATCGGCTGGGCAGCCACCCGGATCTTGTTCCCGGCGCGCTGGAAGCCGTGCGGGAACTTTCCGAGGTTGCAACGCTGGCCATTGCCTCCAATGGCGTGGCCCGCGTACAGGCCAGCCGACTGCGTGATTCCGGTCTGGAGCCTTACATGGATGAAGTGTTCGTTTCCGAAAAGATGGGCGTGGAAAAACCGAATCGTCGTTTCTTTGATCAGGCGGTGCGTGCTCTGGGCATTGAACATCGGGATCGGGTCCTGGTGGTAGGCGACAGCCTCAGTGCGGATATCAAGGGTGGCCAGAATGCCGGCCTTGCCACCTGCTGGTGTAATTTCCATCAGCAGCCTGAACCGGAGGAAGGCGAGCGCCCCACCCACATCATTCACAACTGGCAGGAATTGTATTCCATCGTGATGGAGGAGGATGAGCTGCAAAATGTCGGCCTTAAGAACCGAAAACATCAGTTTTAAATCCAGCAACGGCAAGGATACGATTGCCGGATACTTCTATACCATGCCGGAAATCGCGCCAAAAGCGATCCTTCAGATCAGTCATGGCATGTGTGAACATATTGAACGTTATCGGGAGTTCGCGCAGTTTATGGCACAGCACGGTTTCGTGGTGTGCGGCAACGACCATCTGGGCCATGGAAAAACCAGTGGGGAAGACGGAATCGACGGATACTTTGGTGAAAAGGATGGGCGGTTTGATGTACTGCGTGATCTGCACACCATGAATCTGCTTGCCCGCAAACGCTATCCGGGGCTTCCCCTGATTCTTCTGGGCCACAGCATGGGCAGTTTCTTTGCCCGCTGGTTTGCAGCAGAATATCCGGATGGAATGGATGCGCTGATCATCAGCGGCACCGGTGGGCCGAACCCGCTGGTGAATGTCGGAATCCATCTCAGCGACTGGATTTCTTCTGTTAAGGGAAAGAGCTTTACATCAAAATTAGTTAACAAACTGGCTTTCGGAACCTATCTGAAAAAAATCCCCAACCCCCGTACATCTTATGACTGGATCAGCCGGGATGAGCAGATTGTGGATGTGTACAGTGCAGACCCCAAATGTACCTTTATATTTACAGTCAGTGCATTTCATGAGCTGTTTTGCACGTTGAAGCAGGTGAGCAGCCTGCAATGGGCGCAGAAAATCCGACGGGATCTGCCGATCTGGCTCTTTTCCGGTGACATGGATCCGGTGGGCGATTACGGCAAGGGCGTGAAAAAAGTGGCACAAATGCTGCGTCAGGCAGGTGTAAAGGATGTTCGCCTTACACTGTATCCGGGCGGGCGGCATGAGATGCTGAACGAAACAAATCGCCAGCAGGTTTACGAGGATCTGTTGGCATGGGCGGAAAAACGCCTGGATCAGGCGGAATAACCACGAGCAGTAAGGAATCATAATGCTTATATCATTACAGAATTTAGGAAAAAGCTTTGGCGACACGGTGGTGCTTCACGACATCAATACCACCGTGGAAAAGGGCGAGCGGATCGGCATCGTGGGCGAAAACGGCGCCGGAAAAACTACTCTGCTTAAGGTACTGTGCGGCGAGTACCTGCCCGATGAGGGCGAATATCAGATCAGCCGTGGAGTCACTCTGGGTTATCTGGAACAGAACAGCAAGCTGGACCCTACTCTGGATGTCTATGGCGAGATGCGCAGTGCCTTTGCACCGGTGCTCAGCGCCATGGAGCAGATGCAGGTTCTGGAAAACAAGCTGGAGAAAAACCCGGGGGATGCACAGCTGCTGGCAAAGCATGCGGAGCTTTCGGCAGTGATTGATGCAGCGGACGGTTACCACATGGACATCCAGATCAAGAAGGTGCTCAGTGGTATGGCGTTTGGGCCGGAAACCTATACCAAGGGAGTTTCGGTGCTTTCCGGCGGCGAGCACACCCGACTGCGTCTGGCAAAGCTGTTGCTGCAGCGGCCGGATCTGTTGATTCTGGACGAGCCCACCAACCATCTGGACTTTGCCACCATGGAATGGCTGGAAGAGTATCTGAAGGGGTATTCCGGCGCGGTTCTGGTGGTCAGCCACGACCGCTATTTCCTGGATTCGGTCTGTACCCGAATCTGGGAGGTGGAGGATCATCAGCTTACCAGTTATAAGGGAAACTATTCTGCTTACCTGCCTCAGAAGGAAGCGGCGGTAGCACTTCAGCAAAAGCAGCACGATGCCGATGTTGCCAAGGCCCAGAAGCTGGAGGATTATATCGCCCGAAACATTGTGCGTGCCTCCACCACCAAAATGGCACAGAGCCGCCGCAAGCAGCTGGAGAAGATGGAAATCACCGAAAAGCCCCGCAGTGGGCCCCAGCAGCTGAACTTCAAGTTTGAATTTGACGTCACTCCCTATAAAGAACTGCTCACCATCAAGAATCTGAGTGTGAAGATCGGGGAACGGGTGCTGCTGCATCCCTTTGATCTGCAGGTGCTGCGGGGGGAACGGCTGGTTATTGCCGGTCCCAACGGCGCAGGCAAATCCACCCTGATGCAGGTGCTGGACGGCAAGCGTAAGCCTTCCGGCGGAATGGTACGGCTGGGTGCCGGCGCAAAGGCCAGCATTTTTGAGCAGCAGCAGATGCGTCGGGGCGGCCGTGTGATTGATGCCATTTGGGATAAGTGGCCCCGCTTCACTGAACTGGAAGTTCGCAATCATCTGGCCCGGTTCGGGTTCCGGGGAGAAGAAGTATTCAAGAGCTGCAGTGCTCTGTCCGGTGGTGAGCTGGCCCGTCTGCGATTTGCGGAAATTGTTCTGGAACGACCCAATCTGCTGTTCTTGGACGAGCCCACCAACCATTTGGACATTTATACCCGCGAGAGCCTGACGCAGGCTCTGATGGCCTACGAGGGCACACTGCTGCTCATTACCCATGACCGTTATCTGATGAACAGTCTGGAATGCCCCATTCTGTATGTGGAAGACGGAAACGCAACGCTTTACCCCAGCTATGAGCGAATGATGCACCGGAATGACCCGGTAGCAGCCGCGCCCAGGGAAGAAAAGGAAAAGCCGTCGGCCGGAAAAGCCGCCTACGGAAAGGAGCAGCGCCGCCGCAGAGCAGAGCTGCGTACCCGGATTAAGGCAGTGGAAGAGGAAATCGAGACACTGGGTGCTCATATTGTGGAGCTGGAAAATGAGATTGCAAGCCCGGAAGTGCTGCGGGATCATCTGCTTTTGCGGGATAAATGCGACGAGCTGGAAGACAGCCGATTCCACCAGCAGGAACTGTTTGACGAATGGGAAAAACTGCTGGAAGAACAGGAACAGTACGAACAGGCGGAATAAATTCGTCTGAAAAACGGATATGACAAAAGAACGCTCACTGCAAATTGCAGTGAGCGTTCTTTTTGTAACAGGGTTCCGGGTTGCAACCGGGGCTTATTTTTCTGCACTTTGGGCAGGCATTTCCCGGCTGGGTGGGAAGATCAGGCGGATGCAGGTTCCTTTCCCGGGGGCGCTTTCCAATTCAATACGCGCATTGTGATAAGCGGCGCTGTGCTTTACAATCGAGAGCCCCAGTCCGGTACCGCCGATTGCCTTGGAGTGGCTTTTGTCCACCCGATAGAACCGTTCAAACACCCGGTCATGATCCTCGGCAGGAATACCAATTCCGTCATCTTTTACCGAAATGGTGGGCCCATCCGGAGTTCGTTTCACATTTACCCACACATGTCCGCCGGGCTTATTGTATTTGATGGCGTTATCACACAGATTGAACAGCATTTCGTCCAACACAGGGAGCACACCTTCGATTACCACCGGCTCACCCTCTACCTGCAGCGTTACCTGCTGTTTTGCGGCAGGATTTTCCAGTTGAATGCGTGTGTTCTGTGCAAGCTCCAGCAAATCCACCGGAGCTGCGGTATAGGGAATGGAGTTTTCATCCAGCTGGGACAGTTTGATGATGTCTCCCACAAGGTGAATCAGCCGCTGAGATTCATCGTAGATCTTGCCCGCAAAGTGAGGAACATCGTTGGGATCGATCAGGCCGCTTTTCATGATCTCCGCAATACCGGAGATGGAGGTCAGCGGAGTTTTCAGCTCGTGGGAAACGTTGGCGCTGAACTCCCGGCGAAGGGTTTCGCGTTCCTGTTTTTCTGTCACATCCAGCAGCACAATTACCGTGCCGGTAAGCTGATCCTGCTGGTAGACCGGGTTGGCGAACAACTGGCACATCCGGCCAAACAGAGGAATCAGGGTTTCGGTGTGCTGACCTTCCAGGGCGTCACGAATGGCACTGTTCAGCTCTTCAATGGGGCTATGGGTCATATCCCTGCCCATCAGAGGCGCTTCGGCACGAAGCAGCTGCCCGGCGCTGGTGTTATGGGAAAGCACGGTGCCGGTGCGATCCAGAACAAGGAAACCTTCCTTCATGTTTTCGGTGATGGAAGCAAACCGTTCCTGCTGCTCGCCCAGTTCCATTAACTGAGCCTTGATCTGCCGGTTCTGGTGGTTCAAACGGCGGAGCAGGGGAGTGAGCTCTTCGTAATCCTCGGGCACCTGAGGATGCTCCAGATCAATTTCGTTCAGCGGCCGGGTCAGGCGGTGTGAAACCTTGTAGGAAATCACGGCCGAAAGTACTGCGCCAAAGGTCAGAATCAGAAGGATCGGCTGAATCAGCAGCAAAAAGATCCCCATGCTGGAATAGTGCGTGCAGGCAATGCGCAGTACATCGCCACTGGGCAGTAAAAGTGCCCGATAAAGCGTTTTTTCCTGCAGAGTGGTGGAATAACGTACGCTTTCACCGGTGCCGGTTGCAAGGGCCTGCTGAACTTCCTCTCTGTCTGCGTGGTTTTCCAGTGTGGAGGCATCCAGAGAGCTGTCATACAAAACGGTTCCGTCGGAACGAATCAGCGTGATCCGGCTGCTGCCCGGGTCGATGGTGGAAAGAAAATCCTCCCCGTATTGGGATACCCCGCGGGAAAGATACCCCAGCTCTGTGGAAAGTTCGGTTGCCAGCTGCTGCTCGAAATAAGGCATCAGAATGGCAATCAAAATGATCATCCCCACCAGAAGGGTGGACAGGGTAACTGTAAAAATGGCGCTGAAGATTCGTTTTGTCATACGCCATTCTCCCGAATGCGGTAACCGGTTCCGCGCACGGTCTCGATGTAACTGCCGCATTCACCCAGCTTCTGGCGCAGAGTTCGAATATGCACATCCACCGTGCGGCTTTCCGCCTCAAAGGTGTAGCCCCAGATCTGATTGAGCAGTTTTTCCCGGGTAAAAACAATACCGGGCTGCTGCATCAAAACGCTGAGCAGTTCGAATTCCTTGTGGGTCAGCGAGATTTCCTCTTTGTTTACCAGCACCTGATGGCGGGCGGGGAACAGCTCAATTGCACCCACCTGATACTCATCCGGGGCGGTACGGGGTTTGGCACGGCGCAGCAGAGCGTTTACCCGGGCCACCAGCTCCATCATTCCGAAGGGCTTTGGAATGTAATCATCGGCACCGCTGTCCAGCCCGGTTACCCGGTCGTATTCGCTGCCCTTGGCGGTGAGCATGATTACCGGAAGCTGACTGGTAGCAGAGTTTGCCCGCAGGCGCTTCAGAATATGAATGCCATCCTCTTCCGGCAGCATAATATCAAGTATAAGAAGATCCGGCATCTGTTTTTCCATCTCGGCCCAGAACAGCGAAGGCAGGTCAAAGCCCTTGGCTTCGTAGCCGGAACGATTCAGGGTGTAAGTAACCAGCTCCCGGATGCTGTTGTCGTCTTCCAGAATATAAATCATAGGTTTTCAAGGCCTCCTCAAAATCGTTGCTCATTTTAAGTATAAAACATCTGCGCGTTCTTTTCACTAGTTCAATGTAAAAACTACGTAAAAACGGAGGGGCAAAAACCCCTCCGTTTTCGTTGGATCAATTGGAAATGTTCAGGCAGCTCAGGAAAGTGCTTTCCTTAAAGGACTGGAAGTTGAACAGAAGCAGAACCTCGTCGTAGCCTTCCTGCTGCGCAAAGTCTGCCACGCTCAGGCCAAAGCCGCGGGGATCGATTACCCCGATGCGGGCATAATTTGCGGTCAGATAGGGGATGAAGCTGTTGGCATAGCTGTCCTTCACCACCAGAATGCTGCCCTCACCATCGCCTTCAATGGTGGAGTAGCCGTTGTTGCCATACAGGAACATGGCATACTTGTCGCCGGTTTCCAGTTTGGATTTGTCGTACATGGTGGCAGTGAAATTTTCGGTAAGCTCAAAGGTGGGGGAGACCTCCCATACGGTCATGGTGTTGGGCAGATCCAGATACGCAATACTATCCGGCTTGCTCTTCCAGTACAATGCCTTGGAATAGGTTGTGCCGTAGAAATCAGGTACAATGGTGTAGTCACTTTCGGTAACTTCCATGGGGGTCAGCCCGCGCAGCTGGCAGAACTGCTGGTAAGCAAGATATGCGCCGTAGCTGGTCCAGTGATGATCGGTGTCGTAATACAGCTGAATATCATCCTTGGCTGCGGTGAAGGTATCACGCAGATCCAGACTGTTCGCTGTGCCCACCGTTTCAAAAATGCTGTCCAGTCGGGCGTTCTCATCCAGCATGGGTGCGTTTGCAGGCAGCTCCTCCGCATTGATCACGCTGGAGGAGGGAGCCAGCAGGAAGGTGACTTGACCGGGGAATTTTTCAATGAACTGCTGCACCAGAGTGGTGTTTTTCTGCAGCAGCTTTTCTTCATTGGGAGTCAGGGCGAACATCTTGGTAAACAGTGCATCATTTTTGCCGATCATTGCACCGCCGATTTCTTCCTTCTGGAACAACAGGCTCTCACACAGGCTTTGTGCCTTGAGCCAGCCGTCACGCCCAATCACCTGATCTTTGGTGTATTCGTCGTAATCGGCGGTCCATTCGTTTTTCACCAGGCTGGAAAAGCTGAAGTCGGGGAATTGAGCAAGCGGCCGACGCTCCAGCTCGGATTCCGCACGCTTGGGCCAAAGCCCATCCGCGATCATAAAGCAGAAAATAAACAGGAAAAACAGCACCAGCAGGGGATACTGCTTCAACTCTTTCAATTTTTCTTTCATGCGATCCCCTCCCTTAGAAACGGAAATACAGGAACGGGCTGTTGGTGGATGCCACAATGTAGGCAATGCACATCAGCAGCAGGGCGAACACCACGATGATTTTAAGCACGGTATGCTTTTTCAGCCAGTCGTAGATGCGCAGGGGCACCGGGGTGCAGCAGATAATCGCCACCACCAGCAGTACGCCGTAATTGCGCAGGAAGTACAGGCAGGAAACACCGCCGGAGGGAATGAACAGCTTCTGCATCAGAAGGGCCAGGCCCACGCCATCCTCATTGCCCACGAACAGCGCCCAGCCCACAGCCACCAGGAACAGGGTGTAAATGTGGGGCCAGATGCGGCCGGTCTGGAGCTTCTTCAAAAGGAAGATTTTTTCGATGGCCAGCAGAATGAAGTAATAGATGCCCCAGAAGATGAAGTTCCAGTCGGCACCGTGCCAGATACCGGTCAGAGTCCAGACCACGAACATGTTGAAGATCTGACGCTTCAGACCCCGGCGATTACCGCCCAGGGGGATGTACACATATTCCCGGAACCAGCCGGACAGTGTCATGTGCCAGCGCCGCCAGAAATCGGTGATGCTGCGGGCGATGTAGGGCATGTTGAAGTTCATGGGGAAGTCAAAGCCCAGCATCTTGCCCATGCCGATGCCCATCAGCGAGTAACCGGAGAAGTCAAAATACAGCTGCAGGGAATAGGCCAGCAGACCCAGCCAGACCAGCGGAGTGCTGGCATTTTCCAGGCCAACACCGGCGCCGCCGGCAGCGATAATGTGTTGGTCGTTGTAGGTGCCGATGATGTCGTACCACAGTTTGCTTACAGTATCTGCAATCAGAACCTTTTTGGCCAGACCGAATACAAACAGGCAGATGCCCTCCTCGATCTGCTTGAGGCGGTAGCGGTCTTTATAAACATGCAGCTGGGCTGCCACATCGCGGTATTTTACGATGGGGCCGGCAATCAGCTGGGGGAACATGACCACATACGCGCCGAAATCGATGATATTGTGCTCGGCTTTTACATCCCGGCGGTATACGTCGATGGAATAGCTCATGGTCTGGAAGGTGTAGAAGCTGATACCAAGCGGCAGCACCGTGGCTGCTTCCACCATACCAATGGACATCCCGGTAAGTGCATTGATGGTGCTGATGATAAAGTTGGTATACTTGAAGAACACCAGCATGGACAGGCTGCCCACGATGGAAATAATCAGGAACACCCGACGCATTTTATCCGAGTGATCGAACCGCTCAATGGCAAGACCGGAGAAATAGTTGATGAGGATCAGCACGACCATCACCGGGAAGAAACGCACCTCACCCCAGGAATAGAACACCAGGCTGCAGACAAACAGCGCCAGGTTTTTCAGCTTGTAGGGGGCAATGTAATACAGCGCCAGCGTGATCGGCAGAAAGCGGAACAAAAACAGAATGGTACTGAACAGCAAGCTTGCGACACTCCTTTACAAAAAAAGCCGATACCGCCGTCTGGTGGTACCGGCCAAAAGCTTTGTCCTGGTGAGGGGGTTATTTCAGCGCTTCGTCCAGAGCGGTGTCGATGGCACTGTAATCCGCACCGTTGGTGTTGGCAACCACCATCACAACGTAGTCGCCCTGCTGTACGATGCGAGCGTCCTTGGCAGCCGCTTCCTTATCGGCAAACTCTGCGTACAGGCCGCCGGTGGAGATGCTGGTCTTATAGGCTTCCATTTCGGTCTTGACCGCATCGCCCTTGCCTTCCACAGCCTTCACCGCAACAATCAGAGCACTGTCGGCCTGATCGTTGGAAACCTTGCCGGCATATTCTTCGATGTTGTCCTTAGTGAGCAGCATATCCAGAGTGATGAAATTGTCGTCCACGTCGCGGGGATTAGCGATGGGGTTCGCGCTCTCCACAGCGGTAACGATGTCGTTCAGATTATATGCTTTGCTGCTTTCCTGGCCGCCACAGCCAACCATCCCAAGAGCAAGAACAGCGGCAGACAGAGCAATCGCGATGAGTTTTTTCATTGATTCTTCTTCCTTTCCTGGAAAGTTATGTAATTGATTTTATACTATATAAAGTGGAATTGCAAGCTGTACCGGTAGCATTGACAGAAAATTTACACTTTATTCACCTGAGAAGAAAGACCTTGTGCTTGACAGAACTGCCCGGGCACTTTACAATCAAACTGGATTGTTATTGTCTCAAATCGGTAAACACTGATATTACATTATAAGGAGAAATTGAATTCATGCGTCCCTCCCAAAATAAGACACGGCAGATTGCACTGTCCGGCCTGTTGTTTGCGCTGGCAATGGCGCTGTCGTTTGCGGAATCTGCTATTGCCCCCATGCTGGGCCTGATGCCCGGCGTGAAAATCGGTCTGGCCAACATTGTGGTCATGTACGCACTGTTTTTCATGGGGGCCAAACAGGCATTGAGTCTGGCATTGCTCAAATCCTTTTTCGTGATGCTTACCCGTGGCGTGGTGGCCGGCTTTCTTTCGCTGTGCGGAGGGCTGCTGTCGCTTCTGGTGATGTGGGTTCTGTTCCGTTTGTTCGGCAAGCATATCACCTACTTTATTCTGTCGGTTTGCGGGGCACTGG
Source organism: Allofournierella massiliensis (assembly GCF_964241245.1). NCBI lineage: Bacteria > Bacillati > Bacillota > Clostridia > Eubacteriales > Oscillospiraceae > Allofournierella > Allofournierella massiliensis. The sequence continues at coordinate 6,026 of NZ_CAXSWZ010000031.1, read as the reverse complement.
CCCATAACATCGGGCAGCTTATTGGCGCAAGCATTGTGCTCAGCAGTACACTGGCGTTGACCTATGCGCCGGTCCTCATTGTTTCCGGCCTTGCCATGGGCCTTGTAACCAGCTCCAGTCTGTCTGCCTTGCTGCCTGCGCTGGGCCGAATGGGCTTTAATATTAAGAAATTGTAATTTTTTCAAAATAATCTGAAAATAGTGCTTGACGAAACTATACTTTGATGCTATACTTTAGCTATAACAAAGAACGGTTCCTATTTACGGACCGATTCCGAGTCAAGAGCTGAAAATTCAAATACTGGAGGATGAATACTATGTCCAAGTTTGTTTGCACCGTATGTGGTTACATTGCCGAGGGCGCTGCCCCCGATTTCTGCCCCGTTTGCAAGGCCCCCAAGGATAAGTTCGTTGAGAAGACCGAGAACACCTACGTGACCGAGCACGTGGTTGGCATCGCCAAGGAGGGTGTTCCCGAGGAGATCATCGAAGGCCTGCGCATGAACTTCAACGGCGAGTGCAGCGAGGTTGGCATGTACCTGGCCATGAGCCGCGTTGCTGATCGTGAGGGTTACCCCGAGATCGCCGAGGCCTGGAAGCGTTACGCTTTCGAAGAGGCTGAGCATGCTGCCAAGTTTGCCGAGCTGCTGGGCGAGGTTCTGACCGACAGCACCCAGAAGAACCTGCAGATGCGTGTTGACGCTGAGTGCGGCGCTTGCTCCGGCAAGATGGATCTGGCCAAGAAGGCCAAGGAGCTGGGCCTGGATGCTATCCATGACACCGTTCACGAGATGGCTAAGGACGAGGCTCGTCACGGCCGCGGCATGCAGGGCCTGCTGAACCGTTACTTCAAGTAATCGGTCCGGGTTACTGATTCAAACGCACGAAGGGCGTGCAGCTGAAAGGCTGCACGCCCTTTTTTGTACTCATTCGAACCAGTCGTGCTCCGGTCGGCATTGTCGGGGATAAACCTTCAGCTGGCCCTGCGGGCCATACATGGCCAGGAACACTTCCTTAGGGCTTTTGTATCCCCGGGCGGTCAGCTGCTCTTGCAGCCAGCCGATTGTTTGCCCCACAGCGGCCAGATTTTCACAAAGAGGGGAACCGTCCAGAATCAGCGCAGACCAAAGACCCTCGGGTTGAGGGGAAAGCTGAAAATCCGACGGCGTAGCAGGGCGGAAGGGCGCAGCCGGCAAAAAGCTGATCTGACCATTGGTTTCCAGTACGGCAGATTCCAGTTGAGTCAAGTCAAAATAGCCTGCCACGCGGCATTGGCTCAGAAATTCATTCAGATCCAGCCGTGCACGCAGGAGATTTTCCGGATAAAGCCGACCATTCTGATACAGTACCACCGGCCGACCATTGAAAAAACGACGCAGTGCAATGGATTTGCAGGTGAACAGGTCGATGCACAGCGCGGCCACTCCATACACTACGGTGGCAGTGAGCGGTTGCCACCAGGCTTCCAGATCTGTGGCCAGTTCGGCGGCAATGGATCCAATGGTGATACTGGTTACATAATCAAACAGACTCATCTGGCTGATCTGACGTTGTCCAACCAGCTTACACAAACCAAACAGAACCACGATGGAAACCAGACTTGTAATGGTGATTTTTCCCACTTCAGCAAAGATCTGCATAACATCCGGCCTTTCTTGCGGCGCAGCCGCATTGTCCTGCAATGAGTATGGGCAATCCGGAATCAGGTTATTCATCGGCATTAATACTTGGCGGCGACGACTGGATTTTGTATAATAAGGGCATCACATCAATATCAAAGCGTTAAATGCGCTGACAGGAGGGCGTAGCCGTTGCGGCATGTTTTTATTGTAAATCCCGTTTCCGGCAAGGCGGATGCCAGCGGTTTGCTGGTTCCGCGGATTATTCAGGCGGCGGCACAGCAACATCTGAATTACCAGATTCTTCTAACGGAAAAACCGGGCCATGGTGTGGAACTGGCACAGCGGCAGGCAGAACAGGAAGGCCCTGTTCGGCTGTATGCCTGCGGGGGAGACGGAACTTTGAATGAGGTGTTGCGCGGAGCCTATGGCCATGCCAATGCACAGGTTGCCTGCGTGCCTTGCGGCAGCGGAAATGACTTTGTGCGAAACTTCGGCGGCAGCGCGCCATTTCTCAATCTGGAGGATCTGATTCAGGGCGAAGCGGTTCCCATGGATCTGATTGAAACCGATCAGGGGATTGCAGTGGCCATCTGCTCCGCCGGACTGGATGCGCAGGTAGCATACGGCATTCCGAAATTTCGCCGTATCCCGCTGTGCGGTGGTTCCATGGCATATAAACTGTCCATCCTTCAGGCAGTGAGCGGGCCGCTGGGGCATCGGCTTCGCATCTGTGCGGATGACGAGATCATCACCGGAGATTTTCTGATGCTTGCGCTCTGCAACGGCTCCACCTACGGGGGCGGCTTTCTGGCTGCACCTCATGCCTGTATGAATGATGGCTTTCTGGAGCTGATTCTGGTTCGAAAAATCGGCCGGCTTCAAATTGCCCGCCTGATTGGCGACTATCAGAAGGGCCTGCACATGCAGGGGGATCAGGTAGCTCCGGCCTATCGCGATATCATTCTGGCCAGAAAGGTGCGCCGCCTGCAGTTGGACACCCTTGACGGCCGTCCCATCGTGGTAACGAGAGACGGGGAGTGCGCTCCCTACAGCAGTCTGCGGGCACATGTGCTTCCCGCTGCCGCGCAGATTGTGCTGCCTCGTTCCGTTCTGGATACAGAACTTTCCGCATTGTGCAAAGATGTTGTCTTCAACAGATAAAACCAAAAACGGCAGCGTGAAGGAGCTGATCCTGTCACGCTGCCGTTTTTCTTTACAAAAAAGAAGTTACAGCTCATTGACTGTTTCGGTTACGGACATCCGCTGAATCCGCCGGACAGGCGCCCAGACTGCTGCTGCGGCTGCAAAAAGCACAAACACAAAAACCACGACCAGACGGCCGAACGGGAATTGCCACACCGCATAAGGGAAATGCTTCAGAATCAGAAAACCATAGAGCAAGCGGCTCAGTGGTAATCCGACCGCACAGCCTGAGACACAGCCGGTCAGGGCATAGGTGAACGCCTGAGCGGCAAGCATTCTGGTAATTTGCTGTTCATCCATACCCACTGCCCGCATTGCGCCGTATTGTCGGATTCTGGCAGTCACGCTCATGGAAATGCAGTTGACAATGTTGAGCACGGCAACCAGTGCGATAATGCCCAAAAAGCCATACACGCAGGCGGTAAAGGCCAGATAGGTTCCGCGGGTGCTCTGTTCTCGCCTGTCGGTCATAGCCCATCCGTTTTCCTCCGCCAGCTGGCGGATGGCCTCCACTGTTTCGTCCGGCACATCTGCCGAAGTTTGAATCATCAGCAGGGCATAATCGGTTATGCCGGTCAAACGGACAAAAGTTTCATCGGAAACAATCAGAGTAAGCTGCCCTCCGGTTAACCCATCGGAACGAAAAGGATCGTATTTCAAAAGCCCTGCAATTTCCAGGCGTTCTGTTCCCAGCATCACGGTGTCACCGTTTTCCCAGCTGCAAGTCGGATCCCAGGCCGCAAGGGCAAAGCTGCTGTCGCCATATACCCGTGGCCGACCCGGAAAAATACTCTGCGTCCTTCCTCTTTCGACACTCGCAAGCAAAAGAGGTTCAGCAAAGCGAAGGCGGGTATTGCTAAAAACAGGGAAGAAGCGCAGAAAAAGAGCGCAGCGAACGGTATAATGGAATTCTACAGGGCATAATCATGGTTTGTTCACAAAAATTTTTTTATTTATCCACTTGATTTTTGATGGAAGAGCGACTAAAATATACATTAGCACTCAGGGAGAATGAGTGCTAAACAAATTTTTGTTATCATAAAATTTATTTTGAATAGGAGGATATCTTCCATGAAAATCAAGCCTCTTGCAGATCGCGTTGTGATCAAGACCGTTGAAGCCGAAGAAACCACCAAGAGCGGCATCATCCTGGCCGGTTCCGCCAAGGAGAAGCCCCAGGTGGCCGAGGTTCTGGCAGTTGGCCCCGGCGGCATGGTAGATGGCAAGGAAGTGGAGATGATCGTCAAGGTAGGCGATAAGGTTCTCACCAGCAAGTACTCCGGCACCGAAGTGAAGGTGGACGGCGAGGAATGCACCATCGTACGCCAGAGCGATATTCTGGCCATCGTGGAGGAGTAATCTTCCGATCTGCGTTAAAACATCGACTGATCGAATGCGCACTGCGCATCCTGCAATAAAAGGAGAGATTCATTATGGCAAAACAAATTCTGCATGGCGAGGCTGCCCGCAAGGCCCTTTCCGCTGGTATTGATACCCTGGCTGACACCGTCCGCATCACCATGGGCCCCAAGGGCCGCAACGTGGTGCTGGGCAAGAAGTTCGGCAGCCCTGTGATCACCAACGATGGCGTTACCATCGCCAAGGAGATTGAGCTGAAGGACGTGTTCGAGAACATGGGCGCTCAGCTGGTGCGTGAAGTCGCCACCAAGACCAATGACATCGCGGGCGACGGTACCACCACCGCCACCGTTCTGGCGCAGGCTCTGGTACACGAAGGCATGAAGAACGTTGCTGCCGGTGCCAACCCCATGGATGTAAAGCGCGGTATGCAGAAGGCTGTTAAGGCCGCTGTTTCTGCCTTTGCTGCCAACAGCAAAAAGGTAGACGGCACCAAGGACATTGCCCGTGTTGCCACTGTTTCTGCTGATGACGCCGCTGTCGGCGAACTGATCGCGGAAGCCATGGAGAAGGTTACTGCCGACGGTGTAATCACCATCGAGGAGAGCAAGACCGCCGAGACCTACTCTGAAGTTGTGGAAGGCATGCAGTTCGACCGCGGCTACATCACTCCCTACATGGTAACCGATACCGAGAAGATGGAGGCCGTGATCGACGATGCCTACATCCTGATCACCGATAAGAAGATCAGTGTAATTCAGGACATCCTGCCCCTGCTGGAGCAGATCGTCCAGAGCGGCAAGAAGCTGGTCATCATCGCCGAAGACGTTGAGGGCGAGGCTCTGTCCACCCTGATCGTGAACCGTCTGCGTGGCACCTTTACCTGCGTGGCCGTTAAGGCTCCCGGTTTTGGCGACCGCCGCAAGGAGATGCTGCAGGATATCGCCATTCTGACCGGTGGCCAGGTCATCAGCGAGGAGCTGGGCTACGACCTGAAGGAGACCACTGTTGATATGCTGGGCCGTGCCCGTCAGGTCAAGGTGACCAAGGAAACCACCACCATCGTGGATGGTGCCGGTGCCAAGGAGCTGATCAAGGAGCGCGTGAACCAGATCCGTGCCCAGATGGAAAGCTCCACCAGCGATTTCGACCGTGAGAAGCTGCAGGAGCGTCTGGCCAAGCTGGCCGGCGGTGTTGCGGTAATCCGCGTGGGCGCTGCCACCGAAGTGGAAATGAAGGACAAGAAGCTGCGCATTGAGGACGCCCTGAACGCCACCAAGGCTGCCGTGGAAGAGGGCATTGTGGCCGGCGGCGGCACTGCTGCCATTAACGCCATCCCCGCTGTACAGAAGGTATGCGATGAGCTGGAAGGCGACGAGCGCACCGGCGCCCGCATTGTGCTGAAGGCTCTGGAAGCTCCTCTGCGCCAGATTGCTCAGAACGCCGGTCTGGAAGGCAGCGTTATCATCGACAAGATCCTGAGCTCCGGCAAGTCCAACTACGGCTTTGACGCTCAGAAGGAGCAGTACTGCGACATGATCGAGGCCGGCATCGTGGATCCCACCAAGGTAACCCGTTCCGCTCTGGAGAATGCGGCCAGTGTTGCTTCCATGGTTCTGACCACCGAGAGCCTGGTTGCCGATGAGCCCGAGCAGCCCGCCGCTGCTCCCGCTGCCCCCGACATGGGCGGCATGGGCGGCATGTACTAAGCTGCAAAGCAGCCTCATAAAAAGCTCGAAAGACCGGCATGCAATTTTGCATGCCGGTCTCAGCCTGTAGAAAAACCTGCTTTGGCAATCAGGCCAGAGCAGGTTTTCTGTTTGAAAACAAGAAGACAGGTGGA
>NZ_CAXSWZ010000030.1:0-39518 GCF_964241245.1 Allofournierella massiliensis | reverse complement strand
CCCCGGAACCCACACCCGCACCCACGCCGGCTCCCACCCCGTCGCCCGCGCCCACGCAGGCGCCCAGCACCGGCCTTTCCATGACCTGGCCGCTGCCCGGCTACTCCAAGCTGTCCACCCATTTTGGTGAGGTGATCTACGGCAGCGCCCATTATGCCATCGACATTCCCGCCCCCCAGGGCACGCCCATTGTGGCGGCGGCGGACGGCACCGTGCTGCTGGCAGGCTGGAACTCCAGCTACGGCTACTGGGCCCTGATCAACCACTCGGACGGCATCTCCACCGTATACGCCCACATGGCCGAGGGCACGCTGGCGGTGAGCGCCGGCCAGACGGTGACAAAGGGCCAGACCATCGGCGGCGTGGGCAGCACCGGCTTTTCCTCCGGCAACCACCTGCACTTTGAGGTGCGCAAAAACGGCCAGAAGGTGGACCCGCTGAACTACGTCTCCCCCTGACCGGCCCCTTTTTCTCAAACGCAAAAGCCCCGCCCCGGAAGAGTTTCCGGGGCGGGGCTTTTCTTATTCAGGGGGAACGGCTGTCGCCAGCCTCAAATCAGTGCTTTTTGTAGCCGCACTTGGGGCATACGCCGTTCTCGTTCAGGGCGATGCCGCACAGGGGGCAGCGGTCGATGTTGTTGTGGGTCTCGAACTCGGCGCTGGCCGCATTCACGCCGCTGGTGAAGGTGATCTTGGCAATGTTCAGCTTGTCCTTCAGCAGGTCGTACACGATCTTGATCATGCCTTCCACGGTCAGGGTCTCCTTGGTCACCACCAGACGGCACTCCGGGTAGGCGGTGGCCAGCTCGGTCTGAAAGGCGGGGCCCTTCATCTGGTTCTGGGGCGCGCCATCGCGGATGCCCTGCTCCTCATACACCTTCAGCACCGCGGGCAGCAGGGGGTCATCCTGCCGCAGGATCAGCGCGTGGTCAAAGTTCTTCAGCACCTCCCAGGCGGTTTTCTGGATCTCGTTGCAGGGGAACACCATGTTCACGCCGGGTTCCACCGTGTCCTCCACTTCAATGGTCAACACGCCGGTGTGCCCGTGCAGATACTGGGCCTCGCCCTTGAAGCCATAAAAACGGTGGGCGTACTGCAGGTCTAATGTGGTGATACTTCTCATGGGATAACCTCCTTAACTGTTTTTGGAATGGATGCGGGCTTCCGCCCCGCCGGTTGGGGCTCCGGCTCTGCCGCTGGCTGAACAGCCTGAATCAAAGGACGGAAGTTATTTTCAGGAATAATTCCTGATTATATGATACCCGCTCCGCGCCCGCTTGTCAAGAACGGTTCCTGTTATTTTTGAAATTTCCTGAAAATAAGCTGTTCTGCACAAAAAATCCGCCGCTGTTTTGTTGCAAACAACGGCGGTCGGGAAGGCATGCAGAAGCGCCCGCGGGGATTTTGTCCGCCGCGGGCGCTTTGTGCTGCGTATTTGTATGTAACAATCAGAACTTCGCCAGTACCTTGCCTTCGTCCTGCCGGTCGAAGAGCACCGCGCTGATGTGATCCAGATAGATCAGGGCCAGATGCTTGCCGCTGTCGGCCTTGTAGGCCTCCTTCAGGTCGGGCATGGCCTCGTACACCGCCGCGTAGGTCTCGGGGCTGCGGTCGAAGTTCACGGTGCCCTGAATGCGCAGGAAGGTCTCCTCGCCCGTGGCCACACACAGCTCCAGATTGGTGTTGTCCAGCAGCTGCTTATAGGCTTCCTTGTCCTTGCACAGGGCCAGATAGAAGTAGCCCTTGTAGATCATGTAATGGTTCACAGGGCGCACACGGGGGCAGTAGCCCTCCACCGTGGCCAGATACATCGTGGGTCTTGCCTTTAAAAGCTCCATCAATTCATCCATCATGAATCCCTCTCTCCCAGCGTGCCCGGTCCGCTGCCCCCTGCCGGGGCCTTTGCCGCGCGGCGCAGGCCGCTTTTCTTCTATTATAGCATCCATCCCCCGGGGTGCAAGCATAAATTTATAACGGCACCACCTGGAATGATGCGGTGCCGCCTTGCAGGTTCGCGCCTGTTCCTTTCAGAAAGGCACTCACACCTCCACCACGCCGGTGTAAACGGTTTTGGCCGGGCCGGTCATCCGGATCTGCCAGTCCTCGTCCACCCGGATGGTCAGCCGCCCGCCGGGCAGATCCAGCGCAATGTCGGCCCCGGCGTCGCACAGGCGCAGCATCACCGACGCGGCCGCCGCCGCGCAGGCCCCTGTGCCGCAGGCCAGCGTCTCGCCGCTGCCCCGCTCCCACACCCGCATGGCCAGATGGTTTTTGCCCATCACCTGAATGAACTCGGTGTTCACATGCTCCGGGAAGGCGGGGTGATTTTCAAACCCGGGGCCAATGCGCTCCAGATCCAGCGCATGCACATCGTCCACCACGGTCACGCAATGGGGGTTGCCCATGGAGATGGCGGTCACCTGCCAGGGCTGGCCCTCCACCGCGATGGCCCGGTTGATCACCGGATCCGGCCCAAGACCCTTCACCGGCACCAGCGTCGGCTCGAACTCCGCCCGGCCCATTTCCACCTGCCATACGCCCTCGCCCTTGCGGGAAAGGTGCTTCACCCCCGCCAGCGTCTCGATGGTCATCTCGTCCCCGGCCACCCCGTGCTCATACAGCCACTGGGCCACGCAGCGGATGCCGTTGCCGCACATGGCGCTCTCGCTGCCGTCCGCATTGAACATGCGCATGGTGGCGTCGGCCACGTCGGAGGGGGCGATGCAGATCAGCCCGTCCGACCCGACGGAGAACCGCCGGGGGCTCAGAAGCCGGCTCAGCTCCGGCGCGTTGTCGATCATGCCCGTAAGGCAGTCCAGATAAATATAATCGTTGCCGCAGCCATGCATTTTCGTGAATTCCAGCCGCATGCCCATCGCCTCCTGTTGCGTTCGGGCACGCCGTGCGGCCCGTTGATTCTGCTTTTATTATAGCCGCATTTGGCCCGGCGCACAAGAAGCGGCTTCGTGGGCTTTTTTTGCCCGTTTTTCAGGATTTAACCCTTGACAAGGCCCCCCAGATACGCTATAAAATGTATAGTAATCTACGGTGGAACGCAACTTTTGCGCTTCGCCCCGAACAAGCCCGGCACCGGGCATAAATAAGGAGAGTTTTGGAATATGGATACTTTCGAGCGCATCCGTGAGCTTCTGGCGGAGCAGCTGGACATCGACGAGGAAAAGATCACCATGGACAGCAACATCCTGGAGGACTTCGAGGCCGACAGCCTGGACGTGGTCGATATGGTCATGAGCCTGGAGGATGAGTTCGGCGTGGAGATCCCCGACGAGGAGATCGAGAATCTGCACACCGTGGGCGATGTGGTTCGCTACGTGGAAGACAACACCTGATCCCCCCAATCACATCATGCTGCCTCCCCGGCAGGCCGGCCGGCCCGCCTGGGGGGCTTATTTTTGCCCGGGGACTCCGGGGCGACGAATAAGGAAGGAAAAAGCAAATGAGCGAGCAGAAGAAGAAACTGGTGGAGGCCATTACCCCCATCAACGAGGACTTTACCCAGTGGTACACCGACGTATGCCTGAAGGCCGAGCTGGTGGACTACTCCACCGTAAAGGGCTGCATGATCCTGCGCCCCTACGGCTACGCCATCTGGGAGAACATCACCCACATTCTGGACGGCATGTTCAAGGCCACCGGTCACGAGAACGTGGCCATGCCCATCTTCATCCCCGAAAGCCTTCTGCAGAAGGAAAAGGATCACGTGGAGGGCTTTGCCCCCGAGGTGGCCTGGGTCACCTACGGCGGCGCCGAGAAGCTGGAAGAGCGCATGTGCGTGCGCCCCACCAGCGAGACTCTGTTCTGCGACCACTTCGCCCATGTGCTGCATTCCTGGCGTGATCTGCCCATGAAGTATAACCAGTGGTGCAGCGTGGTGCGCTGGGAAAAGACCACCCGTCCCTTCCTGCGCAGCCGCGAGTTCTGGTGGCAGGAGGGCCACACCATCCACGAGACCGCCGAGGAGGCCAGGCAGGAGACCGAGCAGCAGCTGAACACCTACGCCGACTTCTGCGAGAACTACCTGATGATCCCCGTGGTGAAGGGCAAAAAGACCGATAAGGAAAAGTTTGCCGGTGCGGAAGCCACCTACACCATCGAGGCCATGATGCACGACGGCAAGGCCCTGCAGAGCGGCACCAGCCACTACTTCGGCGACGGCTTCTCCCGCGCCTTCAACGTGCAGTTCACCGGCCGTGACAACACCCTGCAGTACCCCCACCAGACCAGCTGGGGCGTATCTACCCGCCTGATCGGCGCCATCATCATGACCCACGGCGACGACGAGGGCCTGATCCTGCCTCCCGCCATCGCCCCCTTCCAGGTGGTCATCGTGCCCGTTGCCGCCCACAAGCCCGGCGTGACCGAGAAGGCCGAGGAGCTGGCCGCCCGCGTTTCCAGGTTTGCCCGCGTCAAGCTGGACAACAGCGATAACTCCCCCGGCTGGAAGTTCAGCCAGTGGGAGATGAAAGGCGTGCCCCTGCGCCTGGAGATCGGCCCCAAGGACATCGAGAAGAACCAGTGCGTGCTGGTGCGCCGCGATACCCGCGAGAAGTACTTCGTGAGCCTGGATGATCTGGAGACCGAGATTCCCCGCCTGCTGAATGAGCTGGCTCGGAACATCTACAACCGTGCGCTGGAAAACCGCGAGAACCGCACCTGGAGCGCCACCACCATGGACGAGGTCAAGGAGCTGGCCGAGAAGAACAACGGCTACATCAAGACCATGTGGTGCGGCGATCTGGCCTGCGAGGAGAAGATGAAGGAAGAGGTTGGCCTGTCCAGCCGCTGCATGCCCTTCGAGCAGGAGCACATCAGCGACGTTTGCCCCTGCTGCGGCAAGCCCGCCAACCTGATGGTCTACTGGGGCAAGGCTTACTAAGCCGCACCCTTCGCAGCCCATATTCTGCAACAACAAGCCCGCCCCCTCGGATACTTCCGAATGGGCGGGTTTTCTGTTCTGCACAAAAAACGCAGGCATTTTTCTCCTTCTCCCCGGCCCGGGTTTTGCCCCGTTTGTGCAATGAGCGGGGCCTTCGGTTCGTTTTCAGGGTAACAGGAATATTTTTTAAAATTCTTTTCCATTCTCCACACAAAGGAGGGAATCCGTATGACCCGCAGCTTGTTCCGTTTTGCCGCGCTGGCGCTCTGCGCCGGGCTGCTTTTCACCGGCTGCACCCCCGCCGCGCCCTCTGCTTCGTCGGCCCCGGCCAGCTCCGCTGCCGCCGAAAGCGATGCGCCCGCGCCCACCACCATCCCCCTGCCGGATCCGCTGCCGGAGCCGCTCCAGCCCACCGAGGAGGAGCTGGCCGCTCTGACCGACGCCATCGAGGAGCAGTTCCGGGGCGACTGGGAGCGGCCGGGCTACTATCTCTCCGCCCGGCTGGACAGCGTGCGGGTGATTCCGCCAAAGGAATGGGAGGATCTGCAGCTGCCCCTCACCAGCGGCAACACCCAGCTGGAGGGCAAAAGCTGGATGGACTGCATTGCCGACCCGGGCGGCTGCCTGCTGATGGCCCAGACCACCACCGAATACGCCCCGGAGACCATCATCGCCGGGCCCCAGTATTCCGACGGGGTGATGACCCATGTGTATCTGGCGGTGAACGGCGAAGAGGGCTGGACCATCGCAGACGATTGGCGCTATTATCAGGGCAGCGAGCCCCCCGAGCCCAGCCCCGACCCGGCCCAGGAGGAGCTGGGCCTGACCCGGAACCAGTGGGTGATGCTGCAGCATCAAACCCGGGCGCTGGCCCTTTCCGGCATCTTCCGGGATCTTGACGATCCCTTAACCGAACTGACCGCCGAGGAATGGGCCAATTACCTGTATGCCCGATCCGAGAGCTGGTTCGGCCTGGCGGAGGACGGCTCCACCGAAGCCCCCGCAGGCACCATTTTCCGGGCGGACTTCACCGACCGGATCAGCGGCGAAGACCCGCTGCCCGCCGCACTGGAAAACACAGAGGAGCCGCTGCCCGCCCCCTGTGCGGCCTGTGAGGAGATCAAAACGCTGCTGAACGCAAACCCGAACGCCATCGTGTACAGCCGCACCGGCGACGTGGTCACCGCCACGCTTACCCTGCCGCTGGAAAGCGGAACCATCGCCATGGAATACACCTTCGGCCTTGTGCCAGACGACCCCGCCCCCTTCAGCCGCACGTATCTGCAAAGCGCCCACCGGCTCTGACCGCCAGGCAGCAAAACAACAGCCCCCGGCCCTGCACAAGGCAGGCCGGGGGCTTGGCTTTTTCAGCTTTCTATCACAAAGATTTTTCCGGTGCGCTCCACCACCCGGAATCATGCGGTGTTGCCCGAAGGATTACGGAATTCCCAGTATATCATGAAAATAGGGCAGCGTAGAAAATCCATATTTTCGGGTGTATTCCCGCTGGTGCAGAGTTTTTTTGCCCGTAACATGATTCATATATGTACATACATAACGGTTCACCTGCTCCACAATCTTGGGCAGATTCGCACGCATCTCGTTGTATTCATCCTGATCCACAACTGCAGGCCGATTGCTATCCAGATATCTGGATTCCTTCACGATCACGATTTTGGAATAGTCCAGCCCGGACCGGGATGCCTTTGACCGGGCCGTTCCGGTGAACAGAAACGCATTTTTATGCCCGATGGAGGAGCGGAACGGTACACAGATAAAATACCCTTCATGGGTCTCAATCAGCAGGCAGGAATACGGCCTTCCCTGCTTGTGCATCAGCTCCGGGTAAACGGAAGCAGGATAATCCTGCATAAAATCCTGCGACAGCAAATAAAGCGATTCCAGATACTCCATAATGTCTCCTCAAAAAATCAGGGCTGACTTAAAAAGCCAGCCCTGATTTTGAAATTCTTCGCTCGGTCAATTTTATTTTACCGATGTGTCAGAACCGTCACACATCTTCTTCACCCGGTCAATTTTATTTTACCGACGAGTCAGAACCGTCACTCGTCATCTTCCAGCGAAGGGAAGAGGGCAACGCCCTTCCTCCATCTTTATTATATAGCATATACCAAAAAACCGCAAGCAATTCTTTCTGCCATTTCCTGTCTTTGTCCGTCGCTGTTATGCCTGATCCAGAATCTCATCCAGAAAACGTTCCATCTCCTCCAGGGTGCAGCCCATCCGGCCCATGGCCCGCTCTTCCTCTGCCGCCAAAAGCTGCTTCAGCAGTCTTTCCCGGCTTTCAAAACGCTCCTGTTCCATCGTCACTCTATCCCCTTTGCCTTGTGATGTCGTTTGCTTTTATTGTATGCCGCCGTCCTTTCCCCGTCAATTCAACAGCTCCAGCTCCACCCTTTTTCCTGCCAAAGTTTTTGCCTGTTTTTCGGCCAATTTGCCTATTGACAGGGTAGGTTTTTCTTTGATATGTTGGGTTCAATCTTATTTTTTTGGCAAAACGCGCCCGCATCCGGCTGTTTTCCCCCGGCAACGCGGGCCTTTTTTGCAGCTTTCGCGTAGACAAGTGTTTTCTTTTGTGCTACACTGGAACAACTTACTTTTTGAAACAGCGATTTTTTGATCTGACCATAAGGAGGGAGCAGCATGCAGCACTTATCCAAACGGGACAGCTTCTTTGTGGGCCTGACCCTGTTTTCCATGTTTTTCGGCGCCGGCAACCTGATCTTCCCGCCCTTTCTGGGCGCGCAGGCGGGCACCGACACCTGGCCGGCCATGGTGGGCTTTGCCATCAGCGCCATCGGCCTGCCCGTTCTGGGTGTGGTTGCGGTGGCCCAGTCCGGCGGGCTGCCGGTGCTGGCAGGCCGGGTGGACAAAAAGTTTGCCTGGCTGTTCACTCTGCTGATCTATGTGTCCATCGGACCGGGGCTTGCCATCCCCCGCACCGCCAGCACCTCCTTCGAGATGGCGGTTTCGCCCTTCTGGCCAAACGCTCCCCTCTGGGTGCTGTGCCTTTATTCCTTCGTATTCTTCGCGGTGGCCATGCTGGTGGCCTTCAAGCCGGAAAAGCTCACCGACCGGCTGGGCAAGGCGCTGGGGCCCATCCTGCTGGCGCTGATCTTCGTGATGGTGGTGGGCTGCTTTGTGAACGCCCCCGGCGGCTACGGTGTGCCCGGCGGCAACTACACCGGCAACGTGGTGGCCCAGGGCTTTGTGGACGGCTACCAGACCATGGACACCATCGCCGCTTTGAACTTCGGCATCATCATCGCGCTGAACATCCAGAACCGGGGCGTCACCGACGAAAAATCCGTGGTGCGGTATACCATCCGGGCGGGGTGGATCGCCGGCGCGGTGTTGCTGGTGGTGTATTCGGTGCTGGCCCACATCGGCGCGGTGAGCGGCGGCAGCTTTGAGAACTATTCCAACGGCGCGGGCGTGCTCACCAACCTGATGAGCTGGATGTACGGTCCGGCGGGCACCGCCCTGCTCGGCCTGATCTTCGTGATCGCCTGCCTGAACACCTGCATCGGCCTGTTCAGCTGCTGCAGCGAATACTTCAGCCTGCAGTGGCCCAAAATCCCCTACCGGGCCTGGGTGGTCATCTTCGCGGTGATCAGCTTCTTTGTTTCCATCGCCGGGCTGGACACCATTCTGGCCATCTCGGTGCCCATCCTGAGCGCCATCTACCCGGTGGCCATCGTGCTCATCGCGCTGGGCCTTGCCCACCGCATCACCGGCAAAGCGCCTTTGTGCTATCCGGTGGCGGTGGCCTTCACCATTCTGGTAAGCGTGCCCTGCGCGCTGGTGCAGGCAAAGCTGCTGGGCGGCCCGGTGGCAGCCTTCTTCGAGGGCCTGCCCCTGTATGCCGAGGGCCTTTCCTGGCTGCTGCCCGCCGCATTGGGCGGCATTCTGGGCGCGCTGGCCAGCTGCCTGGGTCTGGGCCGCCGCCGCAAACTCTGATTTTCTCCTCTTTATGCATTTTCTCCCCAGCATGCACAAGGCCCCCGCAGGGCAGCGGCTGTACTGCCGCCCCGCGGGGGCCTTGTGTTGTTGAGAAGAGAATAGGAGAATATTACCGTTTTGCTTACCGCAGCAGTGCGGCCAGCGCCTTTGTGTCGGGCACGTCGCCCGCGCTCTTGCCGTAGTGCACATGGGTCAGGGTCAGATCCTGCTCCATCACGAACACCGCCGGCAGCTGCAGCTCGTCGCCCTCGTAATCGCCGTGGGTAAAGCCGCCGGCCTTTGCTTTGGCGATTTTCAGCATCGTGCCCGCATCCGCCAGCCCGGCCTGACTGGCCGCGGGCCGGATGTCCAGCTGCCGGTACATCCGGGCCTCGGGGTCACACACAATGTCGAAGGGCAGATCGCCCGGCTTCAGCTGGCCCGCCAGCTTTTTCGGGTCGGACTGCAGCACCACCAGCATCTGACCGCCGGTGGCCGCAATCTGCCCGTATTCCTTCGCATAGCGGTGAATGTCGTACTGGCACAGGGTGCAGCCGTAGTAGCGCAGGAACACCAGCGCGGTACGGCCGGCCACCCGCCGGGCGGTGTCGCTGAGGGCGACGCCCGCCGCGAACGGGGTGTCATAGGTAAAATCCGGCATTTTTTCGCCGGTCTGCAGTTTTGCCATGGGTCGCCTCGCTTTTGCTCAGGCGTTGAACACGTACTTGTCCAGCCGGTCGAAGGCCTCCTGCACCCGGCTCAGGGGAAGCGCCAGGTTCATGCGCAGGTGGCAGGGGCCGTGGAACATCTTGCCGTCCTGCACGGCCACGCCCACATCCCAGCAGGCCTGCTCCAGCTCCTCGATGGTCTTGCCGTGCTCGGCGCACCACTGGGTGCAGTCCACAAACAGCATGTAGGTGCCCTGCGGCTTGGAGACCTCCACGCCCTTGAAGTGCTCCCTGATGTAGTTGCAGGCGTAGTCCACGTTGCCGGTCAGGGTCTGGCACAGCTCGTCGGTCCACTCGTAGCCCTCGGGCTTGTAAGCGCCGATCAGGGCGTGCATGCTCAGCACGTTCATGTCGTTGTAGTGGGGCAGGCTGGATTCCTTCAGCACACGGTCCCGCAGCCACTTGTTGTAGATGATGTGGTAGCTGCCCACCAGACCGGCCAGATTGAAGGTCTTGCTGGGCGCGTACACCGCAACGGTGTTTTGGCGGGCCCACTCGTTCACCATCTGGGTGGGAATGTGCTTGTTGCCGGCCAGGATGATGTCGCTCCAGATCTCGTCAGAGATGACCTTCACGTCGTATTTTTCAAACAGGGCCATGGCCTTTTCCAGCTCCCAGCGCTCCCATACGCGGCCGCAGGGGTTGTGGGGAGAACAGAACACGGTGGCGTGAATGTTCTGGGTGCGGAGCTTCTCCTCCATGTCCTCATAATCCATGCGCCACACGCCGTTTT
Organism: Allofournierella massiliensis; assembly: GCF_964241245.1. Classification (NCBI taxonomy): domain Bacteria; kingdom Bacillati; phylum Bacillota; class Clostridia; order Eubacteriales; family Oscillospiraceae; genus Allofournierella; species Allofournierella massiliensis. The sequence continues at coordinate 29,198 of NZ_CAXSWZ010000030.1, read as the reverse complement.
CGTCCTTCTTCATGGGGCTGAGCACCATGTCGTAGCCGTTGTTGGTCAGGCTCATGGTGAAGCCGATGTAGGTGGGCGACTGCAGCAGCACCTTGTCGCCCTTGGAGCACACCACGTTCAGCGCGCTGATCACGCCGCCCAGAACGCCGTTTTCGTAGCCGATGCACTCGCGGGTCAGGCCGGTCACGCCGTTGCGCTTTTCATGCCAGGCGATGATCTCGTTGAAATAATCGTCGGTGGCATCAAAGTAGCCATAGGCCGGGTGCTTGGCGCGCTCGATGATGGCTTCGGGAATGGTGGGTACGGTGGGGAAGTTCATATCCGCCACCCACATGGGAATGGCATCGAAGCCTTCCTTCGGTGCACCGGGAGCAAAGCCCGGTCGGCTGCCCAGGCCGTCCACTGCGATAGCGTCCTTGCCATGCCGGTCCATGATGGAAGTGAAATCGTATTTCATGATTGATTCGACCTTTCTTTATGATAAAATTCAATAAAACATGATATGTTTTGCCTGATTTTATTTTACTCCTCGGCCGCAGTGGCTTCAACGGCCTTGCGGGCGATCTCCTGCTGCTTGTTCAGCAGAGTTTCGCGGCTGACCGCGCCGGTCTTCAAGCGAACGGCGGCAACCACCACGCACAGAGCAATGATGCCCAGGCAGACGATCATATCCCGTACAGACAGATCCACAAAGAGGTTGTAGGCAACCACCAGCGCGCACACGCTGCCCAGCACACAGATCACATTGAACACCGGTGTGGGCATGTGGTATACACTGCTCTTCCACTGCTCGGGGTATTTTTTCACCAGACCGATCAGCGAGCAGTTCAGGTAGGCGTTCATCAGCATGGCAGGGATCATCACCAGCGATACAATAGCATCCAGCGAGAAGCCCAGAATGATGGGCAGGATGGAGATAAGGTAGAAGAAGCCCTGCACCACATAAGGATAGCCGCCCTTGGTGGTCTTTTTGAAGAAGGCGGGCATCCAGCCATCCTCAGCAACCTGGATGCAGGGGTAGCGCAGCATGGCGATGCCACTGGCAAGCGAAGTGGCGATGGCGAACACCGCGCCGCCCAGAATAAAGATCACATACAGCCAGTTGGGGAAGATTTCCTGCGCAACCAGCGCCAGGCTCTGGCCGGCCACATCTTCCACCAGCAGCACGCCGGCGGCAACCACGCCCATCAGGGCATACACGATACCAACGGTCAGGGTGATGAAGATGATGGCAACGGGAATGGTGCGGCGGGGTTTCTTGGTAACTTCCATCATGGAAACCGGTGCCATGGTGGTGCCCTGGCAGGCAAAGCTCATGATGGAGATGGCCTGGATAAAGCCGACGCCGCCGTTCAAAAAGAAGGTGTCGCCGTCGAAGAAGCCGGGCTTTACCTGCGGCAGACCGAACACCACGAACAGCCCGATGGCGACCAGCAGCACGATGGTCATGATGCTGGTAATCGTGGCAAGGAACTTGGAGCCCCGGATGGTGGCCGCAAAGAACAGGGTGATGATGGCCACGGCAATGAGCGTTTTATAAGGCAGGATGGCCGGAAATACCATGGAAGCATAATCCACAATGGCCATGCCGTACATTGCCATACCAATTCCGTTCACATAGGTAAAAATACCGCTCACACCGGTGAGCATGGGGCCGAACAGCATGGCCTTCATGTCGTAGTCGCCGCCGGGCAGCACAAACATGGAGCTCATCAGCGGCTGATACAGGTAGGCCAGCAGCATGTAAAAACAGCCGATCAGCACTGCCAGAAAGATGGAGTGGCCGGTGAATCCGATGCCCAGGCCCATCATCACGAAAATGCCGGAACCGATGGCACCGCCCACGTCCAGGCTGTAAATGTCAAACATTCCCAGTTTTTTGGTTTCCTTTTGCATACATGTTCTCCCTTCTTGAATTCTTTTCCCCTTCTGATCCGCGTCCACCAGCGATCGATCACTCCGGGCGGCGCTTCGCTTGTTTTTAAATCTGGCAAATTTGCGCAACTTTCATTAAGCCGCTTCATTCTTAAGCAACTTAATCATTCAGTGGCTTCAGGATAGTTCATTTCACACAGTTCGTCAAGAGTTTATGTGGATTTTTCGCGCAATTATGCCCAATTCCGCGAATAAAACAAAAAGGGGCAGGCACTTTTGTAGCAACTGTACAACAGAATTCCTCCTTCTGTTCGCGTATAAAAACACCTCTGCACCTGTCTGCATCCCTGAAATCACTTTTCCTGTGCCGGTTTCGCTTTGCTCTGCGGTTACATTTCCTGCTTCATAATGCGTTTCCCTTCCGATGAAAAAATCCGGAAATTTTCAGTGATTCAGCGGCACAGGGCTGTTTTCCCTGTGCGGTCGTCCACACAAAAAAACGGGGTACTGCACAGCCCCGACCGACCGGAACCCATGCAGCACCCCATTGTGCCGTTTGCCGGATATGAAAACAACTTCCTCTGCCTGCGGAATAAAAAACAAAGGCACTTTGCGGAAACTTTCTCCGTCAAAGTGCCTTTGCTGCCCCTATTCTATTCCTGACCGGAAAGGAAGTCAACAATTAATTTACTAAATTATTAAGATAATTCAATAAAACGTTGAATGAAACAAAAATTCCGCACACAGCCTCCCCTTCCTCAGAAAAAATGACCACGCAAATTCTCTGGTGCCGAAGGCTTTGCCTCCTCTTCAAGGCGAACGATTTGCCCGGTCTGCGCCAAAAACAGGCGGACACGTCTGCCGCATCCGCCTGTGAATCGAAACAGCGCTTCTGTTCAGGTAAAATGTTCCCGGCTGCGGCGCACATCGTCGGCGTAGGCCTCGTTGATGCGCTTTTGCACCCGCAGATAGAGCGCCAGCTCCTCCTCGGTGAATTCCGCCATCCGGTCGAAGGTGCGCTGCTGGCAGTCGGCGCTGAAGGCGGAGTGGTCCCGATACAGCGCCTGCCCGCTCTCGGTCAGGCGCAGCATGTACTGGCGGTTGTTGGCGGTGTTGCGCAGCTGCTCCACCAGCCCCTTCTCCCGCAGCTTGCGCAGCGTCTGGGAGCAGGCGCTGGGCGTCTTGCGCAGCACCTTGGCCAGATCCGCGGCGGTGATGCCCGGATACAGGGCAATCAGGTCAATCATGTGGGCCTCCGCCTGATACAGCATGCACTCGCCGTAGCGGTGGGGCATGGCGTCGTATTCGCACATCAGGTCATAGGCTTCGTTCTGCAGGTTCCACACCTGGTTCAGCAATTCGCCGCGCTTTTGTTCCACAACCGTTTCCTCCGCCTTTCGTTTTTTTGCCGCCGGGCGGCTTCATGGCTGCCCGGTCAGGTCCCGCACCACCTTGCCGGCGATGATCAGGCCCGCGGCCCCCGGCACAAAGCTCACGCTGCCGGGGGTCTGCTTTTTGGGGTTGCCTGCCCGAACCGCCGCGCCCGGCACCTCCGCCGGGCCGTCCAGCTGCTTCGGGGTGAGGGCGGGTTCGGTGGAATACACCACCGGAATGTTTTTGTACCCTCTTGCCCGGCACTCCCGGCGCATCACCCGGGCCAGCGGGCAGGCTGTGGTCTTTTCGAGGGTGGTCAACTCCAGCAGCTCCGGATGCAGCTTGTTGCCGGTGCCCATGCTGGAAATCACCGGCACCCCGGCGGCCAGCGCCCGGCCGATGATCTCCAGCTTGGCGGTCACGGTGTCCACCGCGTCCACCACATAGCTGGCCCCTTCAAAGGAAATCTGATCGGCGGTGTCCGGCATGTAGAACAGCGCCACCGGCTCCACCCGGCAGTCCGGGTTGATGGCCCGGATGCGCTGGGCGGCCACCTCCACCTTGCTGCGGCCCACCGTGTCGGTGAGGGCGATCAGCTGGCGGTTGCGGTTGGATTCGGCAATGGTGTCGTCGTCCACCAGCGTAAGCCGGCCGACGCCGGCGCGGGCAAGGGCCTCGGCCACATAGCCGCCCACGCCCCCCACGCCGAACAGGATCACATGGGCGGCGTGCAGGGCGTTCACGCCCTCCTCGCCCAGCAGAAGGGCAGTGCGCCGTTCAAAGGGTGCGATGCTCATGGGTGTTGGTTCTCCTTTTGGGTTCATGCGTTTCGGCCCCGGGGGCCGGGCCGCGCTCAGCGGTCAAAGGTCATTTCCAGGGTGGTGTTCCAGCTCTCGCCGGCAGCCAGCGCCGCGGCGCAGGGCTTTTCGTTCCAGTCGCCGCCGAAGGTCTCGGTATCCGGCAGGCTGTGCCAGGGCTCGATGCACACAAAGTGCAGGTTCGGGTTGCCGGGCGCGCTCCAGATCAGGGTGTAGGCAAAGCCCTCCAGACCAACGGTGATGCGGCGGCCGGTGTCCTTCTCCACCACGCTCAGGGTCTTGGCGGTCAGCTGGCTCATGCAGGTGGAGTCATGGTCGAACATCCGGTCGTCCAGTGCGATCACATCGCTGTTCTCCATCATCACCCGGGTCTCGCCGGTGACAAGGCCGCTGGTGGCGCCGGTCTCGATGACCACCGGGGTCTGGGGCGCGTCAAAGCGCAGCTCGTAGTCGGTGGTGGTGTGTTTGTCGTCGAAGGGCAGCGCGAAGCCGGGATGGAAGCCGAAGCCGAAGCGCAGCTCTCTGTCGCCGGTGTTGGTCACGGTGATGGTCTGGCGCAGGGTGCGGCCGTCCAGCACGAAGGCGCTTTCCAGCGCAAAGTCCCGGGGCAGCTTTTTGCGGGTCTCCTCATTGGCGCGCAGCACAAAGCGCATGGCGCCGTTTTCCGCGCCCACAAACTCGTGCTCGAAGTCCCGGCCAAAGCCGTGCTGGCCGCCCTCCCAGGTCTGGCCGTCCAGGGTGTAGTGGCCGCCGCTGAGCTTGCCGCAGTAGGGGAACAGGATGGGCGCGCGGCGGGGCCACACATCCTTCTGGCCGTCCCACATCATCTCGGCGCCGGTGGCCTTGTCCACCACGCTCACCAGCTCGGCACCTTTGGTCTCCACGGTCACGGTCAAAAATTCATTTTCGATGGTATGTCGCATAAAAACGCTACCCCTTTCTTTTTATAAAAGACGTTACCTAAAGTATAGTACACCCGGGCCAAAATTCCAAGAGTATCACGGCACACCGGTGCGGAATAGGGTAGGTGCAAGGCGGGCGCTTCCCGGCCCGCACCCGATCCGCTGAACGAACGAAAGGAGTTTTGCCTCATGATGAACGGCTGCCTTCTGGTCCAGAGCTACGCCGCCCGCCAGAGCGCCCCGGTCCCCGGCGTGACCGTGACGATACGCGGCGAGGGCCATGCGCCTGTGACCCTGACCACCGATGAAACCGGCACCGCGCCGGTGATTCAGCTGCCCGCGCCGGACAAGGCGCTCAGCCTGGACGAAGCCAACACCCAGCAGCCCTACAGCCTGTGGGACGTGACCGCAGAAAAGGAGGGCTACCAGACCGTGACCATGCAGGGGGTGCAGGTGTTCGCCTGCCAGACCGCCCTGATTCTGCTGGAGATGCTGCCCGCCCAGCGGCTGGGCGCGCCCCAGCCAAAGCCGGAGAGCTTCGACATTCCGCCCCATTCCCTCTACCGGCCCCAGGGGCCCTCCAGCGTGGCCCCGGCCCAAAACTGCCCGGCTCCGCTGGTGCTGGCCACCCCCATCGTGCCCACCACCATCACGGTGCATCTGGGCAAGCCCAAGGAAAGCGCCCGCAATGTAACGGTGAGCTTCCGGCATTACATCGCCAACGTGGCCTCCAGCGAGGTCTACCCCACCTGGCCGGGCGTGACCAAACCCGCAAATTTATTTTTCACTCCAGCAAAAACTCATCCCTGTTTTTTGGCGAATATTGCATCTTTATAGAGATCAAAGTTCATTGACACTGGAATTTGTTTTTTGTATCATAAAAGCAGACGGAGGTGATTCCCTTGATGCTAAAATCTCTCACCGTGGGTGGTTTCAAAAATCTGCGCACGACCAGGCTGCGTTTTGATCATCCCTCCATCGCGGTGATCTCCCCAAACAACTACGGAAAGAGTAACCTTCTGGAGGCGCTTGATTTCGCCACCGATTTTATTTCCGCCAGCCCCAAGCAGCGCGCCAACATGATGAGCTGGGTCGATGCCATTCCATTAACCCCGGAGCTGGCCAACGAGCCCTTCTCCTTCGAAATGGAACTGGATGCACCGGAACTGGGCGAATACCGCTTTATTCATTACGGTTTTTCCTTCTTATGGTATCGGGATGATAAGACCGGCCAGCAAATCGTTGACGAAACGCTGGAAATGCGCCCCACCGAAAGTGTGCGTTATACCAGCTATTTAAAACGCTCCCTGGGCAAATACCGGAAAGGCAAGTCCACCAATGCGTTCCGCAGCATTGTTCTGGAGCCTTCGGTTCTGGCTTTGGACCTTCTCTTTTCTGTGGACGATCTGGAATACGGCCCAGCCGTTCAATGCATCCGCCTGTTTGAATACCGGGTATGCAGCACGCTGGATGTACGCAACCAGTTTCAGCCCATTCCGTTTCGCATTGCAGACGAAGACGACTCTCATATTCGTTTTGACGATGAAGACATTCCCCGCGCGCTGTACCAGCTGCGGGAGCTGTATCCGGACCGGTATCTTGCCTTTGAGGATGCGGTGTATTCCCTGTTTCCGGAGTTCACCTCCATTCACATCCACGCCCATGAACTTTCCCTTTCCGCAAACGACCGCAGTCTGTTTTCCATGGTCGAAAATGCGCAGGCAAACCCGGTCCCCTTCCATTTAAAAGACAAGGTCTATCGCGTCACACTCACCAGTGAATATCTGAACCAGCCGGTCAATCTTTCTGCGATGTCCACCGGAACCAAACGGATCTTCTGGCTGCTGACCAATATTTTTATCGCAAGCTGTAATCAGGTTTCCTGCATTGGTGTGGAGGAACTGGAAACCAGTATCCATCCCCGCATGCTGAAAGAGCTGCTGGAAATCATATCTGACACTTTGGAACAGACCTGTCTGATCATTTCCAGCCATTCTCCCTACCTTGTTCAGTATCTGAAACCGGACCAACTGTATGCAGGCGGGTGCCCGCAGCCCGGAATTGCACAGTTTTTCCAGATTTCTCCCGGCAAGGTCAAAAAACTCATTGCCGCCGCCCGTGTTTACGGCTTGTCCGTAGGGGAATATCTGTTCGAACTGATGTGCGGCCCTGAATCCTCCATGAACCTGCTGCGCAACTATCTGGAGGATGTGTGATGGATCAGGAATTTGAACAGGGCTTTGCCCTGATTATGGAAGCGGATACGGAGTACCAGTTTTATCAGGCGCTGTTTCTCCATTACGGCAGAAAGCACCCGGAATGCAGCATTGAGTGCTTAAACGACCCCGTCACCTTTGAGCCCTATTATATTGTTCACGGTTCCTTTGGAAAGCGCATTGTGCGTTTGAACGCCGTGGGAACCATCACACAGATTCACAACTCTGCAAGCTGGTTTTCCAATCGCTGCCTTTCCGGTCACCCGCAGGCAAAAAACTGGACGGTTTTTCTTTGCTATGATATGGACGATTATTCCAGCGATGTGAGCAAATTTTACGAGGGTGACTGGGCGCAATTCCGCAGCCAGCTTTCTCTGCTCGGCGTTCAGACCGTAATTGATCTGGCCGCCAGCGCGGATATAGAGGATATTTTCTGTTGGATCTGGATGGGATCAGTCGATACATGGAGCTGTCTCAGCCCCTGACCTCTGCCGACATCCCTTCCGGCCGAAAGGGGGCCGCCCGGCTCAAGCGCCTGTTCGCAGCCCAGCGCAGCAAACAGGCGACCCGCAAAGCCTACCACAAGGGGGAACGCTCCCGCGCTCTGATTGACTGTCTGGATCTGGATCGAATCATCACACAAAATCTGCTCCCTCTTTTTCAGCTGGAACAGATTTTTCTGTGATACAAGTTGCAGTTAATGCCTTTCAAAAGTGAAACTCATTTTTATTTTGGCGTTTTTTTCACCCGTTTTAAAAATGAGTTTCACTTTTTTTGCATCTTAAAAAAGCGCCTTTTGTTAGCCGGCGTTTTTCAAACAACGGATTTTTTCCTGAAATGTGATATACTAACCTTAACGAAACATCCCCCCAAGACCGCGGCCAACGCCGCAAGGAGACTATTCTTATGTGCACAAGCATCGCTTTTTCCGCACCCTATCCGCTGTTCGGCCGCAATCTGGATCTGCAAACGCCCTTCGGCCAGCAGGTGGTGGCAACGCCCCGCTCCTTCGCCTTCCACTTCCACCGCCGCCCGGCGATGGCCCACCATCTGGCCATGATCGGCATGGCCACCGTGGCCGGGGGCGTGCCCCTGTACGCCGAGGCCATGAACGAGTCCGGGCTGTACATGGCCGGGCTGAACTTCCCCGGCAACGCCTACTACACTCCCGCCGAACAGGCCGCGCCGGACGCGGTGGCCCCCTATGAGCTGATTCCGCTGGTGCTGGGCAGCTGCCGCACCCTGAAGGAAGCCCGCGCCATGCTGGAGGGCATCGACCTGCTGGGCATCCCCTTCGCGCCGGGTTATCCGCTGGCCCCGCTGCACTGGCACATTGCCGACGGCACCGGCGCGCTGGTGCTGGAGGTCACCGCCGAGGGCTCCCGCCTTTACGAGGACCCGGTGGGCGTGCTCACCAACAACCCGCCCTTCCCGGTGCAGCTGGCCAACCTGACCGGCTACCAGACCCTTTCCGCCGCGCCGCCGGAAAACCGCTTTGCCCCCGGCGTTCCCCTCACCCCCTACGGGCAGGGCATGGGCGCCATCGGCCTGCCGGGCGACTGCTCCCCCATGGGGCGGTTCGTGCGGGCGGCCTTCCTGAAATGCAACTCGGTGCACGCCGCCGGTGACGACGCGGTGAACCAGTTCTTCCACATTCTGGACGCGGTGGCCATGGTGCGGGGCAGCGTGATCACCCCGGAGGGCAAGCCGGACATGACCCTTTACTCCTGCTGCGCCGACCCGGCCCGGGGCGTCTACTACTTCAAGACCTACGACAACAGCCGCATCCACGCGGTAAGCCTGCTGCGGGCCCCGCTGGAGGCCAACACCCTGTGCTGCTGGCCGCTGCCCGGCGGCCACGGCTTCGAAGCCCTGAACTGAACGCATCCCCTTTCCCCCTGACCTTCGGGTCAGGGGGATTTTTTCTGCCTTTTGGGGCTTTTTTCGCGCAGAATCCAAAACCGTTGTTTGGCAAACCGTTTTGCGCCCCCATTCAGCGTATGATGAATACAGGTCGAAGGCGATGTGCCTTGCCGGTTTTCCCTTTCCTGCAAACGCTGTGCGCTGCTGCAAACGGGCAAGCAGGCCCGGGTTCTCCCGCTTTTTGTACCATCCATTTTCTTTTTACCGCCGGGACGGGCCCTGCCCCCCGGCACAGGAGGTATTTTTTATGTATTACAGCAACGGCAACTACGAAGCGTTTGCCCGCCCCCGCACCCCGAAAAAGGCCGAGGGCAAATCCGCCTGGCTGGTGGGCGGCGGCCTTGCCAGCCTTTCGGCGGCGGCCTTCCTCATCCGGGACGGCGGCATCCCCGGCGAGCGCATCCACATTTTAGAGGAATCGCCCCTGCCCGGCGGCGCCTGCGACGGCATTCTGGATCCCCAGCTGGGGTTCGTGATCCGGGGCGGCCGGGAGATGGAGGACCACTACGAGTGCCTGTGGGACCTGTACCGGTCCATCCCCTCGCTGGAGGTGGAAAACGCCAGCGTGCTGGACGAATTCTACTGGCTCAACAAGGATGACCCCAACTTCTCGCTGAACCGGGCCACCCTGAACCAGGGCGAAAGCGCCGAGACCGGCAACCGCTTCGGGTTGAGCGACGCGGCGGCACTGGAGCTGATGGCCCTCTTCTTCGCAAAGGACGAGGACCTTTACAACAAGACCATCGACGAGGTATTCAGCGACGAATTCTACGCCTCCAACTTCTGGCTTTACTGGCAGACCATGTTCGCCTTTGAAAAATGGCACTCGGCGCTGGAGATGAAGCTGTATCTGCACCGGTTTCTGCACCACATCGGCGGCCTGCCCGATCTTTCCGCCCTCAAATTCACCCGCTTCAACCAGTACGAATCGCTGATTCTGCCGCTGGTGGAATACCTGAAAAAGGAGGGTGTGCAGTTTGAATACGGCATCAAGGTGACCAACGTGCTGTTCCATTTCCTGCCCGGCAAAAAGGTGGCCCACCGGCTGGAATTTGTCCAGAACGGCCAGCCCCGCAGCCGGGAGCTGGACGAAAACGATCTGGTGTTCGTGACCAACGGCTCCTGCACCGAGGGCGCGGCCCTTGGCTCCAACGACGAAGCACCCCGCCTGGCGGTGGAGAACGGCCAGGGCAGCAGCTGGGAGCTGTGGAAGAATCTGGCGGTGCAGAACCCCGCCTTCGGCAACCCCGGCGCCTTCTGCTCCGACATTCAGGCCACCAAATGGGAATCCGCCACCGTCACCCTGCTGGACGACCGCATCGCCTCCTATGTGCAGAAGATCTGCCACCGGGATCCCTATTCCGGGCGGGTGGTGACCGGCGGCATCGTGACCGCAAAGGACTCCGCCTGGCTGATGAGCTGGACCTTCAACCGGCAGCCCCACTTCAAGGCCCAGCCGGCCGGCCAGCTGGTGGGCTGGATCTACGGCCTTTCCCCCGATGAACCCGGCGACTATGTGGGCAAGCCCATGGCGGAATGCACCGGCGCCGAGATCTGCATGGAGTGGCTGTACCATCTGGGCGTGCCCGAGAACGAGATCGAGCTGCTGGCCCGTGAGGCCGCCTCCACCGTTCCCTGCATGATGCCCTATGTGACCGCCTTCTTCATGCCCCGCGCCGCAGGCGACCGGCCCCAGGTGGTGCCGGAGGGCTGCGTGAACTTCGCCTTCCTTGGCCAGTTTGCCGAGACCCGGCGCGACACCATCTTCACCACCGAATACTCGGTGCGCACCGCCATGCAGGCGGTCTACACCCTGCTGGACGTGGAGCGGGGCGTGCCCGAGGTGTTCGGCTCCGCCTACGACCTGCGGTGCCTGCTGAACGCCACCCACTACCTGCTGGATGGCCGCAAGCTCACCGACATGAAGCTGCCCCTGCCCTACAAGCTGGCCCTGCACGCCGGGCTGGACAAGTTCCGGGGCACCGTGCTGGAGGAGCTGCTGGCCCGCTACCAGCTGATCTGACCCCAAAGCGGGCCCGGCACCCCGCCGGGCCCCCCCCCCCCCCCCCCCCCCCCCCCCCCCCCGCCCCCCACACATCCACCCAATTCAGGAGGAATCATCCATGAAAGAAACCAATTACACCGATTTTCGACCCCACACCGGCGCGGACTACATGAACGACGGCCCGCCCCGGGCGGAATTCGCCCCCGAAAGCGAGCCGGCCTTTGTGCCGGTGAACGGCAAAAGCGGCCTGCTGGCCGGCGCCGCGCTGGTGGGGGTGGGGCTGTTCTCCATTCTGGCCCCGGGGGCGGCGGGCGGTGGACTGACCCCTCGCCGGGCCATCCCCACACTTATAGAACACACAAACAGAGAACGCCTTTCCGAAGTTCGGAAGGTCGTTCTTTTTGTCTGCACTTTTTCGTTGCTGCAGGCGCCTTTCTCCACCATGCCCTCACAGCCCCCTGCCGTGCCCGCCAGCGGGTGCAGGCCCGCAGGCAGGGGCCCTGCTGTACTCGAAGCCTGAATCGCGGCCCAGGGGGCCCTGCAGCCCGCGGCAGAGAATGCCGGTATCCCCACAAAAAAAGCCCCCGGCTGTATGGGCGCGGGGGCGTCTGCTCTGTATGCTATTCCTCGTTGGGGTCCGGCTCGTGGTCGGTGATGGGCATCTGCACCAGCAGCTCGAAGCGGCTCTTCTCGAACTTCAAAAGCCCCTCGTCCCGCATCTTGCACAGCTCGTTGGACATGGCGCTCCGGTCCACAAACAGAAAATCCGCCAGATCCTGCCGGTTCAGCGGAATCACAAAGGTGCGGCTGCCCGCCTTGTGGTACTGGGCGCTCAGGTAATCCTGCAGGCGCTCGCGGGTGGTGCGGCGGATGCTGTCCTCCAGCTTTTTGGTCAGCCTCTGGGCCTTCTGGGCCACCGCCAGCGTCAGATTCTGCACAAAGCGGATCTGCCCCGGGTCGGTGAGCCGGTTGGCCCGCAGCAGCCTGTCCACCCGGAAAAACAGCAGCTCGGCGGCGCTGGCCGCGGTGATGGTGCTGTGCAGCCGGTAGCCGCCCACCGCGTTCAATTCGCCCAGCGTGTCGCCGGGGCCCAGCACGTCCATCAGGTTGCTGTTGCCCGCCGCGTCCGCGTGGGTCAGGTGCAGGTTGCCGGAAAGGATCAGCGCCACCTCCTCCAGCGGGTCGCCGTCCTGCCCGATCACCGCCCGCCGGGCATAGCCTGCCCGCCGGGCCGAAACCGCCTCCAGTGCGCTTCGAATCTCCTCATCGGTCATGTTGCGGAACAGAATGCAGCGCCGCAGCACCTCCAGCTCCACTCCCAGCCGTTGTTCCATGGTTTGTTCGGTCTCCATACCGGTCGCTCCTTTTTGTACATCCCCTGCCGGTTTTCCATACCAGCCAATCGAACCCTGTTTCAAATTGTTCTGTTTTATCCTTATTATACTCCCTGTACGGCGGGCTGCAAGAGCACCCGCGCTGTGTTTCAGGCTCAACGAAGCGGCGGGCCGTTTTCGGCCCGCCGTTTGTGTGTATGATGGACTATTATGCCTCGCTGCCGGTCAGGCTGCGCAGCTCCTCCATGGCCTCGGTGTGGCGGCTGGTGGTGGAGCCGGGGTTGCGCCGCAGCACCCGGGCCGCCCGAAGATACATATCGTCGGTGCGCCGGTGCATGGCCGACAGCTCCTGCTGGATGACCTTCTGCTCCGGCCCGGTAAGGCCCGGATGCATCCTGCCCTCCCGGCGCAGCTGCTCCAGCTGGCGGCTCATCTGCCACAGCATTTTGCGGCGGCGTTCCCGGGCGGCTTCCAGCCGCAGGCTGATCGCCCCGGCGGCCTGCTCGCCCTCCCTGCGCAGGCCGTTCAGCGCCTGCCGGACGTCCTGCTCCCAGAACACGCCCGCAATTTCCAGCCGGCGTTCCAGCCGGGCAATCTGGCGGCGGCTGGTGCTCAGCTGCTCCAGCAGCCGGCGCAGATCCAGCGCCTCCCGGGTGGACACTGCCACATCGGCCGCGAAGGCCAGTGCCAGCGCACTGGCCAGCACGGCTGCCGCCGGGCCGCTCAGGGCGGTGATGATGCCTGCCAGCGGCGGCTGAATGCCCCGCAGCAGCAGCACCGAGAACAGCCCCCAGCACAGGGAAGCCATCAGGCAGATATACCCGTTCAGGTTCCATTTTTCATTGGTGTAATCCCAGTAGCGCACATGGAACATCTGCTCCATGGCCCAGCCGGTGGCGTATTCCAGCGCGGTTGCCCAGAACATGCCGCTGAAAAACAGCAGCGGCAGGCTGCCCGCCACCGGGGCGCACAGGGCCAGAATGGCCACCGCGCCGAACCCATAGATGGGGATCACCGGCCCGTGCAGAAAGCCCCGGTTCACCCAGTGCTTCTGACGCACCGAAACATACCCGCTCTCCCAGACCCAGCCCAGAAACCCGTAACTGAAAAACAGCAGCACCCATTGGGGAAGTGTGTAAAGTCCCAACATCATATTGCTTCATCCTTCCATGCGGCCCGGCCGTCTCGCCGGGTCCATGGTCTTATTGTACTGCCCGAGGGCTTTTATTGCGGTTGGCTGCACAACGGACCGGCTCTTTCGCACATTTTTTGCGCATTTTTCCGCCCGGGGGCTTCATAGGATGATACGGCGGCAGCTGCCGCGAAAACCATCGAACGGGAGGAATGCACATGGCGTCCATTCACTACATTCTGGAGGAGCATTTCCGCGCCAAAGGCGACCTGGAGCGGGCTCAGGCGGTGCGCCGGCTGGCCGAGGCCCTGCAGGAGGGCAGCCCCCGCCCGCCAAAGCAGGAGCCGGAGCAATGACGCGGGCGGCGCTCTACTGCCGGCTGAGCCGGGAGGACGAGGGGCTGGAAGGCACAGCGGAGAGCGAAAGCATCCAGAACCAGCGCTCCATGCTGCTGGCCTGGGCCGACCGGCTGGGCTGTGCGGTGCAGGGGATCTACTGCGACGAGGACTACTCCGGCGCGGATCGGGATCGCCCGGCCTTCAACCGGATGATCGCCGCCGCCCGCGCGGGGCAGATCGACGTGATTCTGGCCAAAAGCCAGTCCCGCTTCACAAGGGACATGGAGCTGGTGGAAAAATACCTGCACGGGCTGTTCCCTCTGTGGGGGGTGCGGTTTCTGGCGCTGGTGGATCATGTGGACACCGCCGACCCCTCCGGCAAGAAAAGCCGCCAGATCTATGGCCTGATGAACGAGTGGTATCTGGAGGATCTTTCCGCCAACGTGCGGGCGGTGCTCACCCACAAGCGGCGGCAGGGGTGCAGCATCGCCAGCGGCGCCCTCTACGGCTACCGAAAGGACCCGGCCTGCAGGGGGCATCTTTTGCCGGACGAAGCCGCCGCGCCGGTAGTGGTGCGCATCTTTGCCCTTGCCCTTTCCGGCCTGGGGTGCGCGGCCATCGCCCGATGCCTGAACGCCGAGGGTATCCCCTCCCCCGCCGCCGCGAAGGCGCTGGCGCAGGGCAAAGCCCCCGGGCCCGGGCTCTGGAGCAAGGCCACGGTTCACCGGATGCTCACCAACCGCACCTACGCGGGGGATCTGGTGCAGGGCCGGGTGGAGCGGATCAGCTGGCGGAGCAGCAAGACCCGCCGCCTGCCCGAAGAGCGGTGGATCGTGGCCCCCGCCAGCCAGCCGCCACTGGTGAGCCGGGCGGTGTTCGACCGGGTGCAGGCGCTGCTTGCCGCCCGGGCCCGCTCGGGCAAACCGGGCGCGCCCCACCCGCTGGCGGGGCTGGTGGTGTGCGGCCTGTGCGGCCATTTAATGGAACAGACCCGCTCCGGCTACCGGCCCAAAAACGGCCTGCCCACCCGGTATTTTCGCTGCCGCACCGCCCGCCGGAGCCCTGCGGCCTGCTGCGGCCAGCCCTATCTGCCCCTTGCGGAGCTGGAAGAGCTGATTGCCGGGCGGATAAACGCCCTGTTTGAAGCCGCGGCCAGCCTGCCTCCGCCCCCGGCCAAGGCCCCGCCGTCCGGTGCGGGGGCCGGGCAGCGGCTGCGGCAGGCGCTGGCAAGGCTCTATCAGGACAAAGCCGCCGGGCTGCTGGAGGAAGAAGAATTTTCCGCTTTGCGCACCGAGCTGCTGGCCCGGCTGCGGCTGACGGAAGCCCCGCAGCCTTCCCCGGAGAATTCCCGGTTCCCGCCCGATGCACCGCCCGACCCTCTCCCGCCCGGCCGGGAGCTGGCGGCGGCGCTGATCGAAAAAATCGTGGTCTGGCCGCCGGATGAAACCGGCAACCGGCGGCTGGAAGTGTTCTGGCGGGTATAGCCGCGGGGCTGGGCACGCCCCCCTGGCCGGAGCAGGCCCTGCGGGCCAACATCCACGCCCAGATCAGCCTGGCCATGAACCGCATCTTCACCGAGTGGTACCCCAGCCGGGGCTACACCTTCAACATCACCAACTCCACCAGCTACGACCAGTACTATGTGCACAGGCGCAACATCTTTGAGGTGATGGAAAAGCTCACCGACGACATCTTCAACACCTATGTGCGCCGTCAGGGTACCATCGAGCCCTACTACACCGAATACTGCGACGGCAAGTCCGTCACCTGCAAGGGCATGAAGCAGTGGGGCACGGTGGATCGGGCCAACGAGGGCAAGAACGCGCTGCAGATTCTGAAATACTACTACGGCAACGACATCGAGATCGTGCGCACCAACAACCTGCAGGACATTCCGGAAAGCTACCCCGGCACCCCGCTGCGTAAGGGCGACACCGGCCAGAACGTGCGCATCATCCAGCGGCAGCTCACCCGCATCGCCAAGGACTACCCCTTCTTCGGCAACCCGGGCACCGACGGGGTGTTCGGCGCGGCCACCGAGTCCACGGTGAAGGCCTTCCAGAAGCAGTTCAGCCTGACGGTGGACGGCGTGGTGGGCCGGGCCACCTGGTACAAAATCAGCTACATTTATGTATCGGTGAAGGATCTGGCGGAATTGACCAGCGAGGGCGAAAAGCCCACCGGCGAGAGCAATGTGAACGGCAGCACCTACCCGGGCACCGCTTTGCAGATCGGCAGTACCGGCACCGGGGTGGAGCGCATCCAGTTCTGGCTGAACGCTCTGGCCGAGTTTGACCCCGCTCTGCCCTCCCTCTCGGTGGACGGCGTCTACGGCAATGCCACCGCCAATGCGGTGCGCACCTTCCAGCGGGAGAACGGCCTCACCGTGGACGGCGTGGTGGGCCCCACCACCTGGGAGGCCATTGCCGCCGCCTACAACAGCCTGGAAAGCGACATTCAGGAGCAGCCCAGCGGCTACCCGGGCACGCCGCTGCGGCAGGGCGATAAGGGCGACAGCGTGCGCCTTTTGCAGTTCTACCTGCGCATGGTCGCCTCCAACTTCTCGTCCGTTCCCAGCATCACGGTGGACGGCGTCTTCGGCGCGGCCACCACCAGCGCGGTAAAGGCCTTCCAGAAGGAATTCGGCCTGACGCAGGACGGCGTGGTGGGCCCGGCCACCTGGCAGAAGCTGTATGAGGTGTACGGCGACGTGGCCGACGGCCTGCTCGCCCCCAATCAGCGCCCCGGCACCTACCCGGGCACCCCCCTCAAGCAGGGCAGCACCGGCAAGGCGGTGCGGGAGGCCCAGTTCTACCTGAAGCTGCTGGCGGTCTACTTCCCCACCCTGCCCACCGTGACCATCGACGGCATCTTCGGCCCCTCCACCACGGCGGCGGTGAAGGCCTTCCAGACCATGTTCGGCCTGACGGCGGACGGCATCATCGGCCCCGCCACCTGGCAGGCGCTGTATGAACAGGCCCAGCGGCTGCGCTCGGCCGACGGGCTGCTGGCCGCCTTTAACCTTGTGCCCTGGCCCGGCTTTGAGCTGATGCCGGGCGCCGAGGGGCCCTCGGTGGCCTTTGTGCAGTTTCTGCTGCGCTATATCAGCTATTTCTACGACACCGTGCAGGACCCGGGCAGGATCGACGGCATCTTCGGCCAGTCCACCCTGGATTCCCTGCACAGCTGGCAGATGGAATTTGGCCAGCCGGAAACCGACGCCGTGGACGAATTCATCTGGAACGCGCTGGAGGCCACCTTCCTGAGCCTTGCCGCCGGGGTGCCGGATTCCACAGTACCCGCCGGAGTGCCGGAGTATCCGGGCTATGTGATGGCCCGGGGCAGCGCGGGCGGGGCTGTAAGCTCGCTGCAGCAGGCCATGAACGGCATCGCCCAGCTGTACTGCGTGGCGGATTTTGTTCCGAACGACGGCGTTTACGGCGAAGAGACCCAGAGCGCGGTGGTCGCTTTCCAGCAGGGGCTGGGCCTGCCGCCCACCGGCGCGGTGGACCGCAACACCTGGGATGCGATCTTCGCGCTTTTGTACCCGCCCATTCCCGAAACCTGAATCCATTCCATCAACGAAAGGAGCGTTCCCCATGCCCAAGATCCATGTGTACGACGCCTATTCCAACAAGATGATCACCTACAATCTGGGCGAAAACGACACCATGCCCTATTCCTACGGCACCACCATGAAGGTGAAGGAGTTCCGGGGCAGCAGCCAGAGCCCCACCCTCTGGACCACCACCGCCGCCATGGAGGCCTGGAACCTGACCCGCCGCAGCTACGGCAAGGGCATCCACATCGGCTACGCCTTCAAGCGCATCTGGGAGGGCGGCCACGGCACCCGCAGCCAGCACTACGCGGGCGTTGCCTTCGACGTGGGCCAGGGGCAGGGCTCCAGCGCCCGCAACGCCATCTGGAAGGCGGCCAAAAACACCGGGGCCTGGGGCTATGTGGAGCCCCAGGACATGACCCCCACCTGGGTGCACTTTGACCGGCGCTACGGCAAGCCCGCCTGCAGCGGCACCACCGCCGGCTACCCCACCGTGCGCCGGGGCTGCGTGAACACCTATGTGCTCATTCTGCAGGACGCGCTGAACGCCCTGGGCTACTCCACCCGCACGCTGGACGGCAAGTTCGGCCCCAACACCGAAAACGCCCTGAAGGCCTACCAGCGCCAGAGCGGCCTGACGGCGGACGGCATCTGCGGCTGCAACACCTGGAAAAAGATCACCGCCGCCTCGGTGGGCATCGGCCGCACCAAGACCGTGATCGACTGACCGCCAGCTTTTCAAAAACCGGGTTCTCCTTTTTCGGGGAGCCCGGCTTTTTTTGTAAACTTTTCGTTCCCGTTTCATGACAAAATCAATCAAAATATGGACTTTTGCGCCCATTTGCTTATAATAAAGAGTAAGACTGTTTTCCCGGGCCGCTTTGGGGCCCGCAGAGGGGGCTTACCGGTATGATCCGCAAAAACCAGCGTTTGCTTAATATTGTGAACTGCCTGCTGGACATCTTCCTCATCGCTCTGGCGTATCTGCTGGCGGTGTGGCTCTGGCTGGGCGTTTACCGCGATAATCTGCTCAACCCGGCCGTGGTGCTGCTGCAAAACGGCGCAATTTTTCCCGCCCTGCTCTACGGCGTGTTCATGGCCGCCATCTACTACGCCTTCAAGCTCTACGGCTCCTTCCGGTTTTCCACCCTGCTGGACGAGACCATCGCCCTGTTAAAGGCGAACCTGCTGGGCCTTTTGCTCATTGGCATGACGTTGTATCTCACCCGGGCGGTGGATTTCTCCCGTGGGGTGCTGGTGCTGTTTTACGTGTTCTCCACCGGGCTTGTGGTGCTCAAGCGGGTCACGGTGCGGCATTTCCTGCGCCATTTCCGGATGCTGGGCTACAACCTGAAGCATGTTCTGATTGTGGGCAACGGCCGGCTGGCCTTTGAATATGTGGATTCGCTGCGCCGCAACCCCCAGTATGGCTACAATGTGCTGGGCTATGTGGCCGCCAGCGAAAAGCAGGGCCTGGGCCAGCATCTGGGCCGCTACGAGGATCTGCCGGATCTTCTGGCCGGCCCCGCGGTGGACGAGGTGATCGTGGCGCTGGAGCCCCACGAGACCCAGTTCATGAACACCATCATCGCCTCCTGCGAAAAGCAGGGCGCCAAGATCCGCATCATCCCCTTCTACAACGACTACATTCCCAGCCGCCCCACCGTGGATGTGATCGGCTCGGTAAAGCTGATCAGCATCCGCACCATCCCGCTGGACAACATGCTCAACGCGGCCTTGAAGCGCGGCATGGACATTGTGGGCAGCCTTGTGCTGATCGTGCTCACCAGCCCCATCATGCTGATTGCGGCCATCGGGGTGAAGCTGTCCAGCCCGGGGCCGATCCTGTTCCGCCAGCAGCGGGTTGGCCTGAACAAGAAGCTGTTCACCATGTACAAGTTCCGCAGCATGCGGGTGAACGCCAGCCAGGACACCGGCTGGAGCCAGAATTCCGACCCCCGCAAAACCTGGTTCGGCAGCCTGATCCGCAAGTGCAGCATCGACGAGCTGCCCCAGTTCTTCAACGTGCTCAAGGGCGACATGAGCCTGATCGGCCCCCGGCCGGAAATCCCCCACTTTGTGGAGCAGTTCAAGGAGACGGTGCCCCTTTATATGGTGAAGCATCAGGTGCGGCCGGGCATCACCGGCTGGGCTCAGGTGAAGGGCTTCCGGGGCGATACCTCCATCGAGGGGCGCATCCAGTGCGACATCTGGTATATTGAAAACTGGTCCATCTTTCTGGACATCAAGATTCTGTTCATGACCATCTTCGGCGGGCTGTTCAACAAGGAAAAGCTGGAGCCCGCCCACGCTGCCCAGCCTCCCGAAAACGAACAGGCCGGGGCGGAGCCGCCGCAGGAGAAAACCGAATAAAAAGCGCCGGGCCGGTGCGAGGGAACTTCCCCGCACCAGCCCGGCTTTTTTATCCGTTTGCGCTCAAGCCGTCGTTTCCGGCTGCTCGTTTCTGGTGAACTTCAGCGCCAGCGCCGCCGCCAGCACGCCGCCCAGAATCTTGCACACAAAGAAGGCCGCCACGCTGCGCGCATCGCTCACGCTGGACACAAAGGCCATCTGGCCGCCCAGCACGAAGGCCCCGCTCACCGAAACCGCCGCGTTCATCACCTTGCCCCGCACGTCCATGCGGGAGTAAAGGGGCAGCATGGACACGGTGGACACCAGCGACGCCAGCAGCCCCAGCACCGCGTATTCGTTCACGCCCAGCGCCGCCGCCACCCGGCTCACCGCACTGCCGCAGCGGGCCATGAGCAGAGCGGTGGCCACCATGGCCCCGCACACCACCACCGTGATCTTGAACACGATAATCAGCGCCTCGGCCACAAGGCTTTCGGGCGCAAGGGCAAGCCCGGGCCAAAACAGCCCCAGCGCCACCACGCCGAAGGCCAGCACTCCAAGAATCCGCACCGCCTCGCCAAAGCCCGCCAGCGCACCCAGGCAGACCCGGGGCGCTTTGGCAAGCCCGGCCACCAGCAAAGCGCAGAGCACCAGCACCGGCCACAGGTTTTCCGCCAGCGTCAGCGGCGCAAGGCCCAGCGCCAGACCGCCCGCCACAAGGCCGGCGGGCAGGGCGATCAGCCCCCACACCACCCCCTGCATGAAGCCGTGGATCTGGTAATGCTCCAGACTGCCCAGCGCAATGGGCAGCGTGAAGCTCACAAGGCAGCCCAGCGTGGAGGCCACCAGCAGGCCGCTGTAGGCCGCCAGCGCCCCGCTTGCCGCCAGCTGGCTGGCGGTGGCCCAGCCGCCCATATCCGGGGCCAGCAGCATGCCCGCGGCCAGCGAAGCGTCAAAGGGCAGCGCCCGGCTCACCGCCGAGAGCCCGCCCTCCAGCGCGCTCATGGCGGTGATGATCAGGCAGTAGATACCGGTCATGGAAAGGCTCAAAGAGCCCATGGCCGCAAGCCCCCGGTCCAGCTCGGCGGCAACGCCCAGCCGCCCGCCCAGAATTTTATCCGCAAGGCCCAGCACCGCAAAGCACAAAAGCACCCCGATGCAGATGTTCATCTTCCGTTTCCCCCATTCCTCTTTGCCCCGGGCACAAAAAAGCGGCCCGGCCCCCTTTTTGCAAGGGGAGCCGCGCCGCGTTGTTTTTGTCTTGGGCAACACCGCATAATTCACGCCTGCCGGCTCAGGCGGCGTATCGCGTCAAAATTTTCCGGCGCGCTCCGCCACCTGAAATTGTGCGGTATTGCCCTTGTGCTCCGGGCGCTTTTTCATGCCCAGTATATCACATTTTCGCCCCGCCGCGAAGCGGGTTTTCTCACAGGTTGAGAACCTTGGAAAGGAAGTCCTTCAGGCGGTCGTCGTGGGGGTCTGCAAACAGCTCCCGGGCGGGCCGATCCTCCCGGATCTGGCCGTCGGCCATAAAGACCACCCGGCTGGACACCTCGCGGGCAAAGCTCATCTCGTGGGTCACCACCACCATGGTCATGCCCTCGGCGGCCAGATCCTTCATAACCTGCAGCACCTCGCCCACCATCTCGGGGTCCAAAGCGCTGGTGGGCTCGTCGAAGAGCATCACGTCCGGCTCCATGGCCAGCGCACGCACAATGGCCACGCGCTGCTTCTGGCCGCCGGAAAGCTGGGCGGGGTAGCTGTCCGCCTTGTCCGCGAGGCCCACCCGGTCCAGCAGCTGCAGGGCCTTTTCCTCGGCGGCCTTGGGATCCATCTTGCGGATCTTCACCGGCGCGGCGGTGATGTTTTGCAGAACGGTCATGTTGTTGAACAGGTTGAACTGCTGGAACACCATGCCGATCTTCTGGCGGTGCAGGTCGATGTTGGTCTTTTTGTCGCAGATGTCCACGCCTTCAAAGAACACATGGCCGCTGGTGGGTACCTCCAGCAGGTTCAAACAGCGCAGAAAGGTGCTCTTGCCGCTGCCGGAGGGGCCGATCACCGCCACC
This sequence comes from Allofournierella massiliensis, assembly GCF_964241245.1. Lineage (NCBI taxonomy): Bacteria > Bacillati > Bacillota > Clostridia > Eubacteriales > Oscillospiraceae > Allofournierella > Allofournierella massiliensis. Next base: position 7,301 of record NZ_CAXSWZ010000030.1, on the reverse strand, counting down.
ACCTCGCCCTTGTGGATGCTGGTGTTCACATCCTTGAGCACATGGAGCTTACCGAAGGACTTGTTCAAATCTTTTACAACGATCAGTTCATCTTGTGCCATTGGCCATTTTCCTTTCTGCAAACGCGATCAGGCGGGAGGTTACGAAGGTCATGATAAAGTAGATGATGGCTGCCACCGCCAGCGCCGCCAGCGAGCGGTAGGTGGTGGAGATCACGCTGTTGGTCTGGTACATCAGGTCTGCAATGCCGATGACCGATACAATGGAGGATTCCTTGATCACGGTCACGAACTCGTTGCCCAAAGCGGGCAGAATGTTCTTGATGGCCTGAGGCAGCACCACCATGCGCATGGTCTGGCCGGACTTGAAGCCCAGGCTGCGGGCGGCCTCGGTCTGGCCCTTGTCCACCGCCTGGATGCCGCTGCGGATGATCTCGGCCACATAGGCGCCGCTGTTGATGCTCATGGCGCAGATACCGGCCATGAACCGGTCGGAGTTGGAGATGAAGGGCAGGCTGGGGAAGGTGATGCCCACCATGGGCAGGCCGTAGAACAGAAACATGACCTGAATCATCAGCGGCGTGCCGCGGATGAACTCGATGTAAACGTTGGCCAGCCAGCGGGTGGGGGCAAATTTGCCCAGCTTCATGATGGCCAGCAGTGTGCCCAGCACGGTGCCCAGCAGCACAGTAAACAGCGCAAGAATGATGGTGTTGGCCACACCTGCGCTGAAGAAGCTGTTGTACTTGGTGAACAGGGTCACCATCTTTTCCAGAAACTCCATAAGACTCCCCTTTCGTAGAGACACAACAGCATCCTCACGCCCCGAACCGGGGTGTGAGGATGCCCTTTTTTCCTTTTATTATACGCCCAGAGTGCCGGCCAGTTCAACCGCTTCGTCGTAGGCAGCCTGGAAGGAACCGTCGGCGGTCACATTGGCGATCACGGCGTTCACCAGCTCCTTCAGGTCATCCTTGCCCTTGGCAACCACGGCGGCCTTACCGAAGTTGGCCTCCTCGGCGCTGAAGGTGAAGTTGGCCTGAGCAATGCCGTCGTTGGTGGCGATCAGGCTCTCGCCCACGGCGCCATCCACCACGATGGCGGCAATGTTGCCGTTGGCCACTTCCATGGCCAGGGTGGGCCACTTGTCCAGCTCAAACAGGGTGGAATCGGGCAGAGCGCTCTGGATCAGCTTGCTCTGGATGGTGCCGCGCTGGGCGCCAACCTGCTGGCCGGCCAGGGACTCCTTGGTGGTGTAAACTTCCTCGTTGCCCTTCTTGACGATCAGCATCTGCTCGTCCTTCTGGTACATGTCGGTGAAGTCGATCTCCTTGGCGCGCTCCTCATCCACGGTGAAGGCGGCGATGCCGATGTCCACCTGGTTGGACTTCACGGCGGGGATGATGCCGTCAAAAGCCATGTCCATCACTTCCAGCTCAACGCCCAGAGCGTCGGCGATCTGCTGGGCCAGCCACATGTCGCAGCCCACGAAGTTGGCGTCCAGATCCTTGAACTCGAAGGGAGCGTACTGAGCCTCGGTGCCCAGAACCAGCTTGCCCTTGGCCTTGATGGCGTCGATGGTCTCGCCGGTGTAGGAAGAGTAGTCGTAGGCGGTGGTGGATGCGCTGGCAGCTTCGGAAGAAGCGGCGGTGGAAGCGGCCTCAGAGGAGGCAGCGGCGGAAGAGGCGGTGCTGGAAGAAGCGCCGCCGCAGGCGGCCAGGCTCAGGCTGAGAACAGCGGCCATGGCAATGGCAAGAAACTTTTTCATGGTTGATTCCCTCCGTATATGGGGCGGCATTGGGGTTGCTGTTTTTCCCCGGTCGGGCTCCCTTTGCCCGGCCCGCGCCGCCGTGGTTCGTTTTGCTTTGCGGGGTGTGTGCCCCGTCCATGTGTATAATTATACGCATTGTTCCGATTTTTGCAAGATATTTTTGCAAAAATATTCAGTCAGAATCGTTTTTTCCATGGATTTCACAAAGCAGCACGGCCCTTTGCCCCGGCTTTGTGGCAGTTTGCACGGCGGGCCGTGCATAAATATTCGTTATGCAGTGAATATGCAGCATATTGCCGCCGGGCGCATCATTTCACCGCGGGGATCACGGTGGAGCCGTTGGGAATCACATACACCAGCTTGCCGTCCAGCTTCAGCTGGCGGCACAGCTCGGCCGGGTCGGTGAAGGCTTTGATGCCCATGCGCGCCAGCGGCTCGGCGGGGGCGGTGGTGAGCATGAGGATGTTGTAGCGGGCGGCCTGCTCGCAGTTCAGATAGAAGATGTAGCCGGGGATGGTGAAGTTTTTGCGCAGATCCGCGTCCAGCGTACCGGCGCAGAGGGAGTCCACCCAGTCGAAGTACTCGGCGGGGCCGCCGCCGTCCCGGCATTCGGCCAGCAGCACCAGCGTGCCGCCCTTTTTCAGGCCGAACTCCACATTGTCGATGGTCTTGGTGCCCTGATACAGAGACATGTCCTTCGGGTAGCCGCCGCAGCTGGTGATGATCACATCCGCCTTTTCCGGGATGGGGGTCTGGTACATGGCGTCGGCGGCCTTGCAGGCCTCCAGCCAGGAATCCAGCCAGTGACCGGCGGTGATGCGGGCCAGCTTCATGCCCGCGTTCATCACCAGATTCACCACATACAGCTGCTCCACCATGGCCGCGGCCTCGCACATGTCCTCGTGCAGGGGGTTGCCCTCCAGCACCGCGTTGCCGATGGCCGGGTTGGAATGGGGTTCGTTCGGGTCCAGCGAGTGGGCGTGGTTCTGCTGGATGGTTTTCATGGAGGCGATGCCGGGCAGGATGCTCTTGCGCCCGCCGCCAAAGCCGGCCATCACATGCTGGGTGGCCGCGCCCAGCGCCACCACCTTGCGGCCCACCGCCAGCGGGTTCACCACCACCTCGGTGCCCCGGCTGGTGGTGCCCAGATACACAAGGTCATCGGCCAGGCAGTCGTGGTTTACCACCTTCACCCGGTCATAGACCGCGTCGGTGACCAGCGTGCGCAGCTCGGCCTCGTCGCCGCCCAGATGGGTGCCGTTGGCCACCAGAATCACCAGATCCTCCATCCGGATGCCGCACTCTTTTTCCATATACTCCACCAGCGCGGGAATCACCAGATCCTGCCGCATCCAGAAGCGGCTCATGTCGCTGATGATCAGGGTCACCGCGTCGCCGGGCTGCAGCCAGCTGCGCAGGGGCTTTTCGTGGATGGGCGCTTCCAGCGCGGCGCGCAAAGCGGCGGGGATGTCCTCGATGGGGGGTTCGTTGTGGCCGTGCAGCTCCTGATACCGGGCGTTCTCCGGCAGGTCCAGCTGCACCCGGCCGCTGCCATAGGCAAAATCAAAGCGGGGCATGGTTCACATTCCTTTCTCTCTTCTGGGTCGCAGCGGCGCGCCCGGCTGGCGCACCAGACAGTATTGGGTCAGTTCAAAATGGCTTTTCAGGGTTTTGTACACGTCGAAGCCGTAGTGGTCGTAGCGGGGCAGGTTGGCCGGGTTGTGGGTCTCCAGCGAGATGAGCAGCCCGTGCTCGTCGGCGTAGTCCATCACCGGCTGGATCATCCTGTGGCCCACCCCCGCGCCCTGCAAGGCCGGGCGCACCGCGAAATAGATCAGCTGCATCCGGTTGTCCGGCAGCTCCTCGGTCCAGCGGGAGTTCAGGTACTGCCGACCCAGAAAGAAGTTCCACAGGGTTTTCAGCGACCAGTCCTCCCGCACCAGGCACACGTCGGTTTTCAGGGCGTAAAAGGCCTCGGTGGAAAAATAGCGCAGCGGGTCGTAGGGCTCGGTCTCATCGTCCAGAATCACCAGTCCGCCCACCTCGTGGCTGTCCGCATACACGTTGCAGCAGGAGAGCATCTCGTTGGCGTCGCAGTTAAAGATTTCCGGCAGGGTGCGCTGGCGCACGTCCGCGTCCGGGATCAGCTGCCGGTACAAGGGGTCCGCCTGAAAGCATTCGGTCAGGGTTCGGATCACGTTGGGAATGTCGTATTCCGTCACCCGGTAAAGTCGGTCGGTCTGCACGGCGGCTCACTCCCCTTTCCCGGCAAAAAATTCGCCGGTGGTCTGCTTGAGGGTTCTGCTCAGCCGGGCAAGGTCGGCGGTCTCGGCCTTGACGATCTCCTTCAGCAGCTCCTGCTGGTCCTTTTTCAGCTGCTTGACCTGGGCCAGGGCGGCGGCGTGATCCGGCTTTTCCGCCTTTTCCTCCGCCTTGATGCGGCGCAACAGGCTCCCCAGCGCCAGCCGCTCCTGCAAACGGCCCGCGCCCCACATCAGCCGCTCGGGGGGCTGGTTGCGGGCCTTGTCCGCAAAGTAATCCACCACCGCCGGGTCAAAGGCGTTGGCGTAGTGGTTGTCGTCGATGGCGCACAGGCTTTCCACCGTCTGTTTGCCCATGCCCGCCGCCAGCTGCCAGGCAGCGGTGTGCAGCGCGTTCAGGTTCGCCTGGGTGTTCTCGTGGGGGAAGATGGCGTTCTCGCTCCAGTCCAGCCGCACAAAGCAGTCCTGCGCAAGGCGGAAGATTTCCAGCAGGCGGCGGCGCAGCGCCACCCGCTCCTCCTCGCTCAGCTCCACCTCGCCCTGATTCACCTTCCAGACCCAGCGGGTGAGCTTATCCGCCCGGCGGGCGGCCTCGGCCAGCTTTTTGCGGAAGGAGCCCTCGGTCTGGGCGCTCAGCTTCTGGTTGGTGAGGCTGGCGTCCAGCGCCCACAGCCGCTCGGCAAAGTCCAGCGGGGGCAGCACGCAGCCGTCCAGCCGCAGCAGCACCCAGGTGTAGAACAGATGGTGGAACAGATACACCTTTTCGTCATAAGCGCCGTCGTTGTCGAACTGGGAGTGGTAATGGGTGGCCATGAACCGGCCGCCGCCGAACTCGTCCACCATGCTGGGCACGCCGCCGATGGCCATGGAGAAATCGTCCGACCAGGTCTGCACCGGGCAGACCACCCCCACCCCCTTGGGGTAGAGGTTTGCCACCTCGGCGGGCAGCGCGCGGATGCACTCGCTCAGAAAGCGCTTCAGCTCGTACACGCTGCGCACCCGGTGCTTTTTGCCGTGGGCGTGGGCGGGCAGCTCCAGATTGATGTTGGCGATCACCCGGCCCGCCCAGTCCGGCCGAACCCGGAAGATCTGGTTGTATGCGCCGGTGGACCAGTCGTAGCGGCTGTCGATCACGCCCCACTCCTCGGCGGCGAAAGCGCAGAACACCAGCGTCTTTTTGGGCTTGTAGCCCGCCAGCTTCAGGGCGCGGGCCATGCCCAGCATCAGGGAAACGGCGGTGTTGTCGTCCTGAAAGCCCTCGAAATAGGAGTCGTAGTGGGCGCTGACCACGATCATCTCGTCGGCGTCCTCGCCGGGCAGGGTGCCCACGATGTTGTAGCTTTCCGTTTCCGGCATCACGGTGCTCTTTGCGTCCAGCGTCACCTCGGCGCAGCGGCCGAAGCCAAGGCCCGCCGCCCGGGCCAGCCCGGCCGCGTCCTTTCGGGACATGGAGAAGGCCGGCGCCTCTCGAGGGCCGCAGATGTTCTGGGCGTTCAGCGCCTGCTCGTCCACCTCGCCGTAGCCGCCTGCCTGCACCGCCAGAATGGCCGCCGCACCCCGCAGATGGGCCTGATAGGCCGGGTAGTTGATCCACCAGTCGTTTCGCTGGTTGATGTGCACCAGCACCAGCTTGCCCCGCACGTCCAGCCGGTCCAGCTCGGCGGCGGTACCGGTGCCCGCATCGATCAGGGTGTAGTGCCTGGGGCCTTTGGTGTCGAAGTCGGTCTGGTAGCCGCCCAGCTCGGCGGTGTGCTCGCGGCCCTCTTCGTCTTTATAAGTAAGGCGGGCGTGGTGGAAGTCCCACCCGTCCAGCGTAAAGCGGTGCTTTTCCACCGAAAGGCCGATGGCGCGCATCTCGGCGGCCAGCAGCTCGCCGGTCTCGAACTCGGCCCGGCTGCCGGCGGTGCGGTAGCCCAGCACCGGGTTGGTGCGGGGCTCCTCCATCCGCTTTGCCAGCACATAGGAATAGGAAATATCCAGATACCGGCGGATACGGTTCCACTGGGCCAGCTGCTGTTCGATTGTTTCCATGCTTGGTTCCCCCTCCTGCGGCAGGCTTTTCGCTCTGCCGCGCAAACTCATTCATTTTGATGTATTTCAATCTTGGTATATCACAGCCACCGGGCTTTGTCAAAACAAAAAGCCGGGGAGCAAAGCTCCCCGGCCAGCTCCCCGGCCTATTGTTCTGTTTTCACTTCAGGCGGTCTGCTCGGTGAGCAGCTGCTCCACCGTGACCGACCGCATGGAATTTTCCATCACCTGCTGCAGCTCCAGAAAATAGTGCTGCATCCCTGCAATGGCGCCGCTCTGCTCCGTCGTTTTGGCACTGTCGCCCAGGCAGCGGCCCAGCATGGTGTGATCCTCCATGCAGGAGATGATGTCCAGCATGGTGATCTCGCTGGCGGGGCGGCCCAGCTTGTGGCCGCCGGTCACCCCGCTGCGGGCCTGCACCAGCCCGGCCTTTTTCAGCCGGCTGAGCACCCGGGGGATCACATTTTCCGGCACATCCATCGCCGCGGCGATCTTGCCGGCCTGCACATAATCGGTCTGCTGTGCCAGATACAGCATGCATCGGATTCCATAATCTGTTTCCAAACGCAAACGCATGGGAATTCGTTTCCTCCTTTCAACTGTTTCTCAAACTCTCTCTAAAAAATAACAAAACGCCCGCGGGCAGGATGTATAAAGCCCGCGAGCCGAGCAGTCATCTGGGAAAGCCCCGGCGCAGGGGGCCCTGTTTATAATATAAAGAAAGCCTATTCGTTAATGATAGTATGGATATCTGTTTTTGTCAATAAAAGTATTATCATTGGCAAGCAACATTTCACAATTTGTTCAGATTCTTTGCCCTGTCGGTGAAACAACATTGCATTTTGTGTGACATTGTCTCCATACGGCGGTCAGAAACGGTTGTAAAACGGGGCAAAATCGAGTAAACTGGTAGACAAGGGAACAACCCTTTTGACTGTTGAGCGCACGGAAAGGAGCGTTTGGTATGGAATTCTATCGTTGTGAGCACTGCGGCAACATTGTTGCCTTTCTGAACAAAAGCGGCGTGCCGGTGGTATGCTGCGGCGAAAAAATGAAGCTGCTGGAGCCCGGCGTGGTGGACGCCGCGGTGGAAAAGCACCTGCCCGTGGTGGCGGTGAATGGCCGTTCGGTGACCGTGAGCGTGGGCAGCGTGGCCCATCCCATGACCGAGGAGCACCTGATCCAGTGGATCGTTCTGGAAACCAGCCAGGGCTGGCAGCAGAAGGCGCTGGCCGCCGG